>DASVUU010000080.1:0-2869 GCA_036386935.1 Cytophagaceae bacterium
TGGTAAGGTGTCCAAAATGTACACCTGCATCAAGTAAGTCTTTATATTGTACGTTTGCCATTGATCTGTTATAATACTATTAACGTTTGCTGAACTGAAATTTCCTTCTTGCTTTTCTTCTTCCTGGTTTCTTTCTTTCAACCATTCTTGGATCTCTAGTCAGATATCCTTCTTTCTTCAAAGCAGGACGGTTTTCAGGATTTACATCACACAATGCTCTAGCAATTGCCATTCTTACAGCCTCTGCTTGTCCAGTTATGCCACCGCCTTTTACGTTTATTTTTACATCAAACTTGCCATTTTCAGACAGTGTAGTAAAGGGTTGATTAACGATAGTCTGAAGGATTTCAGATGGAAAATATTCTTTCAAATTCCTTTGGTTAATCAAAACTTCTCCTTTGCCTGGAGAAAGATAAACTCTTGCAACAGAAGTTTTTCTCCTTCCTATCTTATTTACTATTTCCATTAATATATATTATTAGAATGTGATGTTCTTTGGTTGTTGTGCACTATGAGGATGCTCTGCACCATCATAAACAAATAGATTTCTAAATAAATCACTACCAAGACGAGTCTTAGGAAGCATTCCTTTCACGGCGCGCTCGATAATAAATTTTGAAGATAACTTCTCTTTCAACTCTCTTGGAGTTTGAAATCTCTGTCCTCCAGGATATCCTGTATGGGAAATATATTCTTTATCATCCCATTTTTTACCTGTAAGACGAATTTTATCTGCATTGATAACAATTACATTATCCCCACAATCAACATTTGGTGTAAAATTCGTTTTATGCTTTCCTCTGATGATTCTAGCAATATTGCTTGCTAATCTACCAAGTACTTGACTTTGTGCATCTACGATTACCCACTCTTTATTTACCGTTTCTCTGTTGGCAAATACTGTCTTATAACTTAAACTATCCATTGATATTTATTATCTTAAAATAAAAGGCGCCTTCTTTGGAAAAAGGAATGCAAATATATGGCAATTATTTTTTATTTGCAAAAGGTGTGTGGATAAATTGTTTATTTAGTAGCACAAAGGTCAAGAATTAGCGGATCAACAGTAGGCTATTTCGGCTCAGTCAAGGCTTACAAAATGACTCTGGAATAGACACCTGGAATTCACAGAAGATTAAACTCAAACTTGCTTAGCCATATTTTTCCAATTGCTTTACCAGCACCTCAAAGTCTTTTGGATAAGGTGCCTCCACTATCATTTCTTGACCGTCTAGGGAGTGAAATAATAAAGACCTTGCATGAAGGGCCACTCGTTGAATCAAGGGCTTTTCCTCCGTCTCCATCTTCAAGTTATACTTCTTCTTCAACTGACTCAAATAGATTTCAACCCCGCCGTACTTGTTATCGCAGATAATAGGAGCTTTAAGCATTGCCAAATGGATACGGATCTGGTGCATACGTCCAGTGACTGGCCTGCATTCTATCAAGGTATACTTGTTATATGCCTTTAAGGTATTGAAAATCGTCGCTGCATCTTTCCCTTCTTTGGAATCTATTTTCACTATTCCATTCTTTAAAGCCAGAATAGGCAGGTCAACAATATCATCCTTGAAATTGTGCACTCCAGCAGAGACAGCATGGTATACTTTTACGACTTCTCTCTTCTCAAATTGGATGTTCAGATGCCTGTATGCCTCTGGATTTTTTGCTATCGCTAATATCCCCGAGGTTTCCTTATCAAGCCTATGGCAAACCTGAGCATCAGCATTGTATTCCTTAGCAAGCTTGTTAATATTCACCGGATCATTTCTATCATCCAAAGAAGACACATGTGGTGGCTTATTCACCAACATGAAGTCTTTATCTTCAAAAACGATAATATCTTTAAAATTAACCTTTTTCATTTATTACCTTCCCCTTCTTTAGTTTGAATGAAAATATAGTCCCACTGCCTGGTTTGCTAGAGACGTATATTTTCGAGTTATGTGCCTCTAATATATGTTTCACAATCGCCAGCCCCAGCCCAGTCCCTCCCCTATCCTTGGCCCTGCTCCTATCTATCCTATAAAATCTTTCAAAAATACGATTTAAATGTTGTTGTTCTATCCCAGGTCCATCGTCTTTCACCGAGACAAATACATAGTCATTCTCAACCACCAGTGAAGTAATCACAGTGCCCTTATCCTTGCCATATTTTATAGCATTCACGATAAGATTGGTCATTACCTGGTTTATCCTATTTTTATCTGCGAATACATAGCACGATCTAGGAGTGTTTTTAAAGAACTTTAGTTTGGCACCCTTTCTTTTAGTCGCCTCGTCTAATTGATCATAAATGTCGCTAACCGTTTTATGAATATCAAAATTCTGATAATTCATTCTAATTTCGCCGATCTCTAGTTGTGAAATCGTGATCAAATCCTCCACCAAAATATTAAGCCCATCTAGGCTATTGGCGGACTTTTGCAGAAATCGATCCCGCACTTCTAGATCGTTTATTGCTCCATCCAACAACGTGTGTACGAATCCCTGCGCCGCAAAGAGTGGGGTTTTCAACTCATGTGACACATCAGCCAGAAATTCCCGTCTAAAAGTCTCCAGTTTTTTTAATTGATTGATCTCTCTCTGTTTGTTTTCCGCAAATTCAAAAATTTCGCCCTTTATCTTGATCAAGGGATTAGAATTGGCTTCCACTTTCAAGGGCTTAATCGTGTAATCTTGGTGCTTGATCTTTTCAAGGATATCATAAATCTGATCTATTTCCTTAAACACGAAATATTCGAGGGCCAAAAAAATAAGTAAAAAGGACGATAAGAAGGAGCTTCCGGCGATGATGATTAATATGTGGGAAGGCATGGTACCGAAAAAGGAAACAAATATCAAAACTAGTATTGCCGTCACTAGCCCC
>DASVUU010000081.1:0-3164 GCA_036386935.1 Cytophagaceae bacterium
CTAATGTCAATTACTTCAAATCAAGGTTATCCGCTACATACATTGATGTGCCTTTAGAAGTAAGATTTAAGTCTTCACAGAATAACAAAAAGGCATTTCATCTGGCTTTTGGTGCGAAGATCGGCTTTCTGATCAACTCTAAAACAAAGTATAAATTCGAGGAGAATAACGTTAAGACAACCCAAAAACAAATAAGCAATATGTATCTAAACCCTATCAGATATGGCCTTTCGGCTAGAATTGGCTATGGTTTGTTTCAACTATTCGGTTACTATAGTCTAAACCCATTATTCCAGGATAAAAAGGCCTTCGACGTGACACCTGTAATGTTCGGAATTACTTTCGCCTCCCTATAAATTTTTTGTAGGATTCGCCTTATTAAATGTTGGTTTTCGTTTTTCTAAAAACGCAGTTACACCTTCTTTAAAATCCGCTGTCTCTGCTGCCATATCTTGGTATCGAGCTTCCAATGCAAGCATCGTTGGAAGGTCAGAGTGAACCGACTGGTTTATCATTGATTTAATCAACCCTAACGAAACTGCTGGGGCTGCTAAAAGAAGCTGAATATATCTTTCTGTAAAATGATCCAGTTCAGCTTCCAAGACCACATAGTTTACCATTCCTAGAGAAAGGGCTTCCTGTGCCGAAATTTTGGATCCTAAAGCGAACAGCTCAAAAGCCTTCAATGTGCCAACTAGCCTTGGAAGGAAAAAGGATGAGCCAGAATCAGGTACTAAGCCTATTCCAATAAAAGCTTCAGAAAGTACCGCGTTTTCACTGGCGATGATCATATCACATGCCAAGGCCAATGAGCATCCCGCGCCTACAGCAAAGCCATTCAACTTACATAAAACAGGCTTAGCGAGATTTCGCATTTCATAGATCAATGGATTGTATAGCTTTTCGATTATTTCTGAAGGTAAAATGGGTGTATCGCTATCAAGAATTTTTAAATCCTGCCCAGCGCAAAATCCCTTCCCGTTTCCGGTCAACAAAATCACCCGACAATCATCTTCTCTGCATAAAATAAAGGCAGTTAAAAGCTCTTCAAGCAATTCTCGATTTAAAGAATTGTAAACTTCAGGTCGGTTTAGCGTAATGGTATTGACGCCATTTTCTTTTTTTAAGGTCAAACAATTAAAAACAGGGTCTTCCGTCATAACAATATATAAAAAGAAAATACAGCTGTTGAAATTCCTAGCAAGGTACCACCCATCACTTGAAGTGGGCTATGGCTATTCAAGTACAATCGGGCACTGCAGAGGATTCCAGCTACTATTATTAGACCTAATATAAAATTATAAAACTGTCCTTCTGCATATTCTTGATTTAAGAAAAACAATAGTACGATTACGCCAGAGATCGCGGCAGCGTGTGCACTTATTTTCCAGAATAAGGTTACAAAGGATACCAATATAACTGTGAGAGTAATTCCAGCCATAAGCATTACAATAATTGCATTCATCTTAAGCGTGTAAAGCATCAAGTATGTTACACCCAAATAAACCAGCCCAGTAAAAAGGAATGGTACTATTCTTTCCTCACGGTTATCCATGATCAATTGTGAAATCTTTAGTTTATTCCTGAGGACCCCTGAGAATATAACTATGCTAAAGAAAGGAAAAAGAAAAGTAGAAAAAAATATCATCCAAATGAGATATCGTCGTCCTTCTTCGCTCAGAGGGCTGACCAAGGGGGGGTAAAGATTTATAATAATAAAGAAAAGGTAGGAGGGCATAAGTAAAGGATGAAGTATAAAGCTTAAAAATTGAGCTACTCCCCTATTAATTAAAATCCGCTTCTTTAATATTCTATATTTTGCCACGTTAAATTTCTAAAGCTCTTTTCTAAGTCTTGCAACCGGTATATTTAATTGTTCCCGATACTTAGCAACAGTACGCCTAGCAATGTTGTATCCTTTGTCGTTGAGCATCTTCTCTAACTTGTCGTCAGACAATGGCTTTTTCTTACTTTCACCTTCAATTATTTCCTTTAATATATGCTTTACCTCTCTGCTACTTACATCCTCGCCAGAGTCTGTCGCGATGCCTTCCGAGAAGAAATATTTTAAAGGATAGATCCCAAATTCAGTTTGTATACTTTTACTATTGGCAACTCTAGAAACAGTAGAGATATCCATATTAATATCGTTGGCGATGTCTTTTAATATCATTGGTTTCAATTTACTCTCGTCACCCTCAAGAAAGAAATCATATTGATACTTAATGATTGATTCCATGGTTCGCAATAGTGTTTGTTGTCTTTGACGAATCGCATCGATGAACCATTTCGCCGCATCTAATTTTTGTTTGACAAATGAAACAGCTTCTTTCAACTTCTTATCCTTCTTAGAACTCTTATCATAAGTATCAAACATTTCTACGTATGACCTGCTAATCTTCAAGTCTGGAGCATTTCTGGAGTTCAGAGTGAGCTCGAGTTTCCCGTTATTATTAAACAGCAAAAAGTCTGGAATCAAGTATTGTGTTCTTACATCATCCCCTGTGACACCGCCGGGCTTTGGGTTCAACTTGGTTATAACATTTACAGCTTCTTTTATCTCTTCATCAGTGATGTTTAGTTTCTTCTGAATCTTGTCGTAGTGCTTTTTTGTAAATTCATCAAAAGCCTCAAGAATTATTTTTCTCGCAATAAGAACTCCATGTTCATTATCATCTCGTCGTTCTAACTGTAAGAATAAGCTTTCCTTTAGATCCCTGGCACCAATACCGGCAGGGTCAAACTCCTGGATTTTAAATAATATCTCCTCCACTTCGTCGGCCGAGGTTTCAATGTTCTGGGAGAACGCAAGATCATTGACGATTAGGTCAAGCTCACGGCGAATATAGCCGTCACTGTCGATACTTCCGATGAGCTGCTTTCCTATGGTAGTTTGCCTTTCGTCCAATCTAAGAAACCCTAATTGAGTAAAAAGACTTTCAACTAACGTATTGTAGCTTGCTTGGGGCATCTCCTTGTCATCATCCTCTCCTGGCCCGTCACCCTGCATTTTATAGCCACTTATATCATCGTCTCTTATGTAATCGTCTACATTGATGTCTTGATTGTCACCGTCGATTTCATTATCGTCGCTGTCATTGCTTTCCTCATTGGAAAAGTCATCATCAGAATTATTATCCTCTTGCGGCTCTTCTTCTTCCTTT
>DASVUU010000082.1:0-6012 GCA_036386935.1 Cytophagaceae bacterium
AATAACATAACCGCTGGAACCTACGAGTGTAAAGTAATTTACAAAAAGTTTATTAAACCTACCCCTACAAAGACAATACCATGGAGCTATGTTATAAACGAAATTAAACAAGACAGTACAACAGTCGGTAATTGGCATAAACGTTACGGGAGGGAAGGATTTGTTCTATTTAATTATAATAAGAACAACGAAAATATTCAACAGTTGCCATCCTATGCAACTTCGATCTCGTCGAATAAGTCTGCGAACATACACATAGACGTTAAGAACCCAGGCGAGAATATTCTGATGGACCCTTCCAGCAAAACGAGGCATTTAGGTGCGCTTGTCACCCAGGATCCACAGCCAACATTACAAACAATGACAGTGGACCTTAAAATTGAAGGGAATGAGAAGCATCAGCTGGCGTTATATTTCTTGGATTGGGATAGTGATATCAGACGCTCTACGGTAGAAATTTATGACCTTAAAACATTGAAGCTATTGGCTCCTGTTCAATTGCTTAAAAATTATCGAAAGGGAAAATATTTAATTTTCGATTACCAAGGCAGCCTAAGAATAAGGATAAATCATGTAAGAGGTGAAAATGCGGCTTTAAGCGGAATTTTCTTTGATTCAAGCAAATGATTAATTTACATGCTGGCATTAAACCAAATAGTCTTTATAATTTTAATTAACGGTTTTAAATAAACCTTTCGATCATCGTTAACGCAATTAAATGTAGTACTCCTTCCCTGTCATTATTATAATTTAATAAATATTTTTATGAAGAAACTTTTTGTCTCCCTACTCCTAATGTTCAATGGAAGTTTGTCGTTCTCGCAACCTACATTGAGCTTCACCTTTGACGATGGCTCTACTGATGATATGCCTGGATACTCTTTTCAAGAATGGAACGATATGCTGCTTGGCCATATGGATAAGGCTGGCATAAAGTCCGTATTTTTTGTCAAGGGACAAAACAAGGGAGATGAGAAAGGACAGCTTCTATTGAAAAGTTGGAATGACAAGGGACATAAGATTGCAAACCATACTTTTACCCATCCAAATTATAATAAAAAAGAGACTACATATTTGATGTTTAGAGATGAATTTTTAAAGAACGATTCATTGATTAGAAAATTGAGTAACTACTATACATATTTCCGCTTCCCCTATCTCAAAGAAGGTGATACAAAAGAAAAGGTTGAGTCGTTCAGAGCTTTGATGAAAGCACACCAGTATAAAAATGGACATGTTACTATTGACGCTTCCGATTGGTACATCGATAGCAGATTAAAGACTAGATTATGGGCAAATCCAAAAGCAAATATTGAAGGCTTCAGACAGTTTTACCTAGACCATTTGTACGATAGAGCGAAGTACTATGAGCAACTTTCTTTTAAGCTTACGGGCCGACATGTAAACCACACCTTGCTTTTACATCATAATCTTGCAGCCTCATTATTCCTGGGAGATCTTATAAAAATGTTTAAAGACAAAGGTTGGAAAATCGTTGACGGAGCAGAGGCATTTAAAGATAAAATTTACAAAGAAGCACCTTCAAATATCCCGGCGGGAGAAAGTCTTATATGGGGATTGGCAAAGCAGAGTAGGGAATTTGAATCGACTCTTCGATACCCTGCGGAAGACAGTAAATATGAAAAGGAAAAAATGGATCAACTGGGATTGTGAAATGAAATCTAGATTTATAATTCTCGCTTTTGTTATTTCCCTCATCAGCTATAGAGACCTTACTGGCGGCACCACAAATAACAAGCGCGATGTTTCATATAGCCCGTTTCAAAAAAGATCAAAACCGTTTTTCGAACAAGCTCACAATAATCAAAGTGAAAAAATTATTACAGGCGCAGAGCAAACAGAAAAATACCTCGATTACCTGCGGAATAAGAGGGTCGGAATATTAGCTAACCCCACTACGATTATTGGCAATAGACATCTTGTAGATAGTCTCATTTCCAGAGGCGTAAAAGTTGTAAAGGTCTTTGGACCAGAACATGGCTTTCGAGGGAATGCAAGCAACGGTGCAAAAGTAGCTGATGAGAAAGATCCAGACACCGGAGTTAAAATTATTTCACTGTATGGTTCTAAGAGAAAACCGTCAGCTACAGACCTCTACGATGTCGACGTAATGATTTTTGATATCCAAGACGTGGGTTGCAGATTTTATACATACATCAATGTATTGAGAGATGTAATGGAGGCATGCAGTGAGAACAATAAGGAATTGCTCATACTTGATCGTCCGAATCCTAATGGCTATTTGGTAGATGGCCCAATCTTGGATATGAAACTAAAGTCAGGGATTGGTCAGTTTCCAGTACCTATTGCTCATGGTATGACAATCGGAGAATTCGCCCTGATGATCAATGGCGAAGGCTGGCTTCCTAATAAAATGACATGTAGGCTGAAGATTATCCCAGTCAAAAATTATTCGCATGACATGGAATACATATTGCCAGTCAAGCCTTCGCCAAATTTAAATACCCAACAGAGCATTATGCTCTACCCCTCCACTTGTTTGTTTGAAGGAACCATCCTTAACCATGGACGAGGAACACTCTTCCCCTTTGCAGTACTAGGCAGTCCTGCCCTAAAAGGCAAATACGACTTTTCATTTATTCCAATAAGCATTCCCGGAATGAGTGAAAAACCGTTACATATGAATCAGGTATGCTATGGTTTGGACTTACGGGATTATGACTGTGGACATTTACGTGAAACGAAAAGAATTAATTTAAGATGGATGATTGAGTTATATCAAGCTTATCCCGACAAAGAGAATTTTTTTGATAGAAGCCAAAGCACTCAAATAGGCAATATTGATGGGTTAGCTGGAGTGTCTGAATTCAAACAGCAGATTACCTCTCGGAAATCAATTGAGGACATTTATAAGTCCTGGGAGCTTGGATTGTCTAACTACAAAATAATGAGAGCAAAATATCTACTCTATCCATAGCTCTTATTTAATCATACTTAAAATTGCTATGAAATTTTCATTAATAATCACTTCCATTCTGTTTATTACAAATACAGGTTTTAGTCAATCAATACATACCTACATTCCTAGAACAATAGACAAAGCAGGAAGATATATGTTTTACCTCCACGGTAAAATCATTGAAGAGCAAGGCGTACATGCCACACATCCTCAACTTGGAAAATATGAGTACTTAGGAATTTTAGATTCCTTAAATAAGAACGGATTTAACGTAATTAGCGAAGTTCGGCCTAAAGATACGGATGAAAAAGTATATGCAAATAAGGTCAACGCGCAACTTGATTCATTATTGAAGGCAGGAGTTCCTGCCAAAAATATTTTTGTCTTAGGCGCATCAAAGGGAGCATACATTGCTCTTTGGGTGTCAGCAAAAGCTAAAAACAAGGATCTAAATTTTATCATAATGGGAACTTGCTCAGATGAAACCACCGTAGATTTAAACGGTTATGAATTATGTGGAAGATTTCTATCTATCTTCGAAAGTTCAGATTCCTTTGCTACGTCGTGTGTTAAAATGCTTTCTAATAAAAAATGCGTAAAGACTTTTAATGAAATCAAATTGACACTTAATATTGGACATGCTTTTTTATACAAACCCTATCGGGAATGGATGGATCCGATGATAAAGTGGGCGGGAAAATAGGGGCAGAATTGTATCAAGTCTCTTGATTCATAAACAAACAATGCAAACCTTCTTAGAATTAAAATGCCAAATTGCTACTTGAACTAGTGAATGTCAAAATCAACATTATTCGAGATTTTATGTTAACCTTCCTTCTCAAACGAAACCTGTTGTTGCTCCTTCTATTTTTCGTCATGTGTTTCGAAACCATAGGCCAGCGCAAAAAATCAGCATTTGTTATGGAACGTAGGCCCTATATTTCCTTTGGCTTAGGAAGAAGCTTTCTTATTGGCGATTCGTTTGCAGGACCCGACGATTCCCTTACTTTAGCAAAGCCAGGATTGGAAATTATGAGCGAGGCCAGTATAGCTTTTACACCCTTTGTCAGCTTCAAATTCTCAGGCGGTGGAGCATTTAATTCCATTGACCTATTGGCCTATGAGAAAAAGCTAAGGTCTGATCTATCTGCAAGGAACTTTTCAGGACGATATGAAGCCACCAACGGCGGATGGTACACAGGATATTATCTTTTTGGAATTCTGTTTTCCCTTCCTTTCAAAAAGGTAACGTTAGATTTTGATATTCAAGCAGGGCCCACTCTATCTATAAAATTTCCTTCTGAACTTACATTATATCATGCTAATGGAGTGACAGAGAAAACCTACAAGGCACGAGGGATAGGATGGGATTTAGGGGCTGGCTATGGATCGTGTCTCCGATATACTTTATCAAAAAAGATAGCCTTATATGCTAACACGAAAATGCTTCTAGCTGAGCCAAAGATGAAAACAAAAGTAGAACATCTTTATAATAGCAATTTGCTAACTTCAACAACAGAAAAGTATAAGCAATGGCTCATATATTGGACTGTAGGGTTTGGAATAGCATACCAGGTCGTTAGGTAGACCCTATCTACCCCACGTGGTGAGGAATTGGGTATAGTATCAGCAGAGACATGTTGATCTCTGTTGAATCGCTAATGTCGGTATCCAAATTTGAAAGGGCAATGCAGCAATGGAATCCTTTGAATTAAAAGTTCTCTAGAAAATCGTTAGACTGCTGAACGCCTCTGCTTCCCAGATATAGTCGGCATTTGCCGTAAAGCCCATTGCTAAACGACCGCGGGCATTGAGTTCCATTGACTGCAACAGAAGGAATTCCAGAGTTTATTGTTCTATAGGTGAAGGAACTTTCATTGGAAAAATTATTGAAACAACATAGAATAAAGATAGTGATGTAATAAATGTCAACTACTGAAGCAGGGAAAAAATCAATTTAATTAGCTGGTTATTTATGTATGTGACAAAATAGAAAGTACTTGAAAAGTAGTGACAGCCAAACTAGTTGACCAATCTAATTAGTGCTCTAAGCGGCTTGCTGAATTTTCTAATCACTTAATTGGTGTTTTTTTTTATATTTTTTCTTTGAAAATCAAAACAATGTACTTAATATCATAATATTCAAATAAATAATTGCATAATTCTAAGATACATTTCAAGGTATCCGGTTTAATTGAAGTTCCTTTTCGGATCTATAGTCTTGCATTAATATAAAGCCGGCGTATATATGCTGACCTTATATTCAGTAATAAGGTTGCTAAAATGTTAAAAAATATTGTCGATGGACAAGCGTCAGAAGTAACGACCCTGGACCTGGCCTGCAAAACAAATCCAATCTAATACCTAGGGAAAAATAAGTTGAAAGAAAAAACAAAATCCATCCTATGAATTCAACCATAATGAAAAAATCGATCTTTTATATCCTCCTTCTTCTAGTTGCTCATAATCTATCAGCTTTAGATGTTAATGTAAGTTCATACGGTGCAACAGGTAACGGTGTGACCGACGACCGGAAAGCCATACAAGATGCCATCGATGCGGTCCACAAAGCTGGCGGTGGTACCGTAAACATTGGTGCGGGTACTTTTAGATTAGGTAAGCAAGCCGATGACGATGTAGAGCAAGTGGTTTGCCTTGCAATATACTCAGACATAACTATAAAAGGTGCGGGGCGCAACAACACCATCCTAAAATTAATAGACAACATCGGTGATTTTACAGCTGTGATAAGTCCAAAACCCAGTTGGTTAGTCATCGATAATTTCAGCCTGTTAGATTTGACCATTGATGAGAATAGTGCAGATGTTACCCTGACAGAGACGCAATTATGGGAAAAAGGGTTTAGAAACGTCGTGCGATTTTACAAAGGTAACAACCTGAAAGTTGAAAACTGTTTGTTCACCAATACCAAAGGGGTATGGGTGTTGGTTTTCTCCGGCGTTATAGATGGTGTAATTGTGAATAACAACATTTTCAACAACATAGGTGGTGGTGATAACTATTGGGATCACAGCACCATATATACCGATGGCAAGAACTGTACAATCACT
>DASVUU010000083.1:0-3304 GCA_036386935.1 Cytophagaceae bacterium
CAGTGAGAATTTATTTTCTATAATATTCGGGAACGCTAGTAGATTTCGGAGTTTATAAAAATAAAACTTATATGATAAACCGATCAGAATCCGAACTACTCCTGGACAGGATAATTTTCTCTAATAGAAATAGGTCCTATGGCGCATTTGACTTAAGGAATGAATACAATTCGAGGCTAAAGACAGCAATCATACTTGCCTTCTTTATTTTTACGTCAGCTCTTGTAGTGCCGCAAATTTTTGATTTAAATAAAAAAGATTATGTAGACGAGGGTGACTTGACTTCAACACCAATAGACTTAGGCGATTTTGAATTGCCAACGACGAAGATATTTCCCGCAGCCGCTCCGAAGGAGGACCTACCTAAGGTTGACACTAAAAGGTTTGGGACGCCTGTTATTAAAGACGACAATTTAGTAGCAGTAGAAGGTCCGATACCTACTAAAGATGACTTTGAGAATTCAAATCCAGGCTCCGAAGACTCCGATGGCAAGGAGGGTGTTTCAACTGCTCTTCCTGCGAAGGGTATTGAGGAAACTGAAATTGAGAATACCAAGAAAATAGAGGGTTGGGCTTCTATTGATGCTAAGTTTAAGAGCGGCGAGTTTGCTAAGTTTATTCAAAAGAACTTAAACTACCCGGCCAAAGCTGCTGATCTTGGCGTGGATGGTAGGGTATTTGTGCAATTTATCATAGAGAAGGATGGCACGATCAGTGATGTAAAGGTAACTAAAGGTATAGGATATGGTTGTGACGAAGAGGCAATCCGTGTAATTCAATTAACAAATGGTATGTGGAATGCTGGCAATAACAATGGTGTTCCAGTTAGGTTAAGGAAGATACTTCCCATTACATTTAGATTAACACAATAAAAAGACACTAAGATTTCACTTATGGCAATTACCAAAATAGTTTTCTTTCTGAAGTTGGTAATTGCTATTTTTCTTTTAGGGATGGGTATTTACATTGTTATTTATCCAGAGATTTTTAATTTTTTGCAGAAAGGATACACAATAGCATTTGGTATTATCTTAATTTTAAGAGGCCTTTTTAGAATTTATTTTACCTATAAAAATGATTGGAAAGCTAAACAGTAAATTTCAGGGAGCATTTATTATTCTTTTTTGGATCGCGATATCAAGCTGCTCAGACGATAAGAAGGCTAAAACCGATACTGCCACTTCTGGCTACCTACAAATTGCCGCGGATGAGTCTTTCAAGCCTCTTTTACAGGCAGAAGAAGAAACCTTTGAATCCCTCTATTCTCAGTCAAAAATTGATATTCAATATATACCAGAGGGGCAAGCTCTAGAGCAGTTTTTAAAAGACAGTGTAGAAATGTTGGTGTGTGGTAAGATGTTGGACTCTAATTTTATTGGTCATTTTAGGAAAAAGGGGTATTCGCTCAAACAAAGTAAGATTGCTTCTGATGGTATTGCAATCATTGTAAACAACAGTTTTAAGGATTCAGTCATCACATTAAAAACTATTGGGGAAATACTTCAGGGAAAGATAAGGACCTTCAATGAGGTGAGTCCAAATTCTTCAAAGGACAGCATTTATGTTGCCGTTGACAAAGGCAATTCGAGTAATCTAAACCTACTTTATAAAAAATTTCGAATACAACAGTCGCCCGCGAAGATTTTTGCAGCAGGGAGCAATGATTTGGTAATACAACAGGTTATTAGCAATAGCAACTATATAGGAGTTATAGGCACTGCCATGATCAATGATGAGGAAAGCCCTCAAATGCAAGAACTGTTGAAAAAGGTGAAAGTACTAGGAATACAACTTGATAACAGAGAGATTTACTACCCTTTTCAAGGCGACCTAGAAAAATATCCATTCAAAAGAGATATTTACGCAATAATTAAAGGCGCAAGAAATGGCTTAGGCACAGGCTTTGCATCGTTCATATACAGTGACCGAGGCCAGAGGATAATTTTGAAGTCGGGATTATTGCCGGTGATAATTCCAGGTAGAGAAATAGAAATAAAATAACAAAAACAGAGTATTTATATGAAGAGGAATTTTGTAATTGTAGTCCTTTTATTGATTAACCTGAGCTCTTTTGCTCAAAGCTTAGAACAAGGTATCAAGCATTTGGAATTAGAACAATACGAACGTGCTAAGAGAATTTTTGCTTCGCTATCTAAGTCCGATGCGAAGAATGCAGCGGAATACAACTATTATTTAGGTGAAGTTTATTTGCGAACAGATAAGCCAGATTCTGCCCGATACTTTTTCAGTGAGGGGATAAAAGCAAACGATAACTTCGCGCTCAACTATGCCGGCATGGGTAAGCTTTCAATGGAGTCGAACGCTACAGAAGGTAAGAGAAGTTTTGATAGAGCTATTGAACTTTCCAAGTCGAAAGATTCAAGAGTACTTTCAAGTATTGCAGAATATTACATCACTTCTCCGAAAAAGGATATCCCACAAGCCATATCCTTACTAGAACGAGCGATGAAGGCAGATCCTAAAAACCCGTACCTGCCTCTGCTTCTTGGGGATGCGTATCTTGAACAAAATGATGGCGCGAAAGCGAAAGTTAACTACGACCAAAGTTTCAAGTTGAATGATAAGCTTCCAAACTATTATTTAAAAACAGGTAAAATCTATGTAAAGGCAAGGAACTATACATTAGGTCTTGAGAACTTCAATAAAGGGATTGCGCTTGACCCAAATTTTGCCCCCTTATATAGAGAGACTGGTGAATTGTATTATAAGGCAAAACAATACAATAAGGCTATTGAAAACTATAAGAAATATGTAGACATGACGGATAAAAGTTTCGATACCGACTTTAGATACGGCTCATTTTTATATTTCAATAAAGACTACAAAGGTGCCATAGAGATCATGAGTCGTTTAGCAAAACAAGACAATAGCAATCCCTATCTGAATAGACTTTTGGCATATTCATATTACGAGACCGGTAGCTATTCTAAAGGGCTGGAAAATATGGAAACCTTCTGGAAGAAAGCTGATGAAAAAAAGCATATTGCTATGGATTATGAATATTACGGAAGGCTTTTATCTAAAATATCTAAAGATTCGGTGAGTCTGGTAAATAAGGCCATCAATCCGGCAATGAAAGATTCGCTGGCCCTGATAAACTTCAATAAGGCAATTGCTAAGGATACCTCGAACAGTGACTTATACTCTGAAATCGGGTTCTTGTATTTGACCAAAAAGGATTACAAACGGGCGACAAGCTTTTATTTGCAAAGAATCGCAAAAGGATCTCCAGCACCGCAAGACTATTTGAACTTAGGGAAAGCTTATTATTTCGACAAGCAAT
>DASVUU010000084.1:0-4554 GCA_036386935.1 Cytophagaceae bacterium
CAAGGTATTACATGCAGTGACGATCATTCTTCCATGTGAAGGTGTGCGCAAGACAAATGGTACCTTTTTTAGGTCAGGCCGCCGAAGAGCAAACCAGTCAGTATGCAAATGCATGAACCATATAGAAACATATCGATTTTCCATGGCTTTAAGGTTGATTTAAAATTCAATTTTTTAATTATGAATAAGCTCTAAAATATCAGAGTCTGCAAACTGCTGTTGACTTCGGCTCCGCTCAGCCAGAGGCTGGATCTGAGATTTCCTCCTTTTTATCAAGAAAGCGAGCCATGCGAATTGCGAAGCCAGATCCTTCCCGCGTCATGATGGTAAAGATGGGGAGTCATCAGAGGTAGTGTGTCTACCAATTACATTGCAAAGACTATCATATTTCCAATTTTAGAAGCTCCCTCTGCAACCCGACAGATTTGCTGTTTGAGCAAGATAAGTTACCGAAAAGGAACTAAGATAAATGCCCACATAGTTTGTTAGAGCGTGGCACGGCCGCGAGTTTCAAATCTGTCTTGATTCTTTTGCCTACTTTTCTCATCAAGGAGAAAAGTTGGGCCCGTCCGGCGAGGACAAGGTATCGAAAAGAGATAGCTTCCATATTAAAAACACAGTTTTATAAATACTAATTTATTATCCTTCGTTTAATATATTTTATAAACGGTTATATTTTATATTTAAGCTTCCACGTTTCAAAAGCCACTACTTTTATCCCACTTGTCTCTTCCTCAGCTCCAGTATAGAAGGCTCTTGCGGAGCAGGTATAAACTTACCCTCTCTCCATTGAATGTTCCAGCTTCCTGGAATTCCATTTCGTATTTTTTGTAATTCCACTTTCCAAGCAGGAAATCCTACTCCTGGAAGGCTGTCAATGGTAATACTTGGCAAAGGGCGAATTCTCCAACGAGAGACACATGCGGTGGTACTAATGCGGGTTGTATGACGTAAAATAAAACCCGTGACGGCACTTTCTTCTACGGCCAACTGCAATCGCCTGGAATTTTTAAAACTTAAGTCCTTGACCTCGCAAATCACTGCATTCAATGCAGGACATTTGAGTGCTTCGTCCATGGCTTCCAACACCTCTCTTTCATTTTTGAGATCTACAAAAAGAATGCGATCTGGTTCTAAGCCAAACTGCTTAATGGCAGGAGGGAAGGGTGTCCCAGAAGCACTGATCCAGAGCGATGTTCCACCTCCTTTTGTTATTAGCGACAATAACCCTGAGACAAAACCGATGGTGGCTGCAGTATCTTCTATGTTTTCTGAAATGAATTCATGCATACAGCCAAGAGGAAAGGTTTTATTAGGAAAAGCATGATGCATTTCTCCCAGCCCCACATCCACGCTAGGATTGCTCACAGTTTTAAAGCCTTGAAGCCTCAAGATAGAGGCCTGCAACTCAGCAAATAAATGGGCTTTTCCCTGTGGCAACATCTTAAATAAAGTTTCTCGTGGAATTAAACTTAGTGAACTCTACTCTATAATACTAAAATTATTAGCAAAAGTTGTGAACAAGATATAGACATAGGATGAGAAATAATACCCTGGAAACTATTGTGCTATAAATGAGTCCTTTGAAAATTACTGATAATTAATATATTAATTTAAATTTAGCCTTTTAATGGTTGTATTGTTATATGATATTGTAGAGAAATAAACTTTTCAAGCTTAATTTATAAACTACTAAATATTTTAGTATAATTATTTTATTTAATAAAAGGGCTTGATGAGTTTATCATCTTAAAAGATGTCTGAAGAGCTACTTGTCGCTGAAAAATAGGTCTTAGAGACCAGAACTGAATAATGTATTAATGGAATCCTTAAAGCCAGATCCGTCTAATGCTCGGGATGAATGGATAAATTGATATAACTAAATTCAGTTCCCAATTCCCTACCCGCAATTATTCTCTTCAAAAATAGGATTACACATCAACACAATTTATATTCAATGAGTAATATTCTATACTATGAACAATACACAAGAAATGGTGATAAGCCTTGCTTTAGAAGCCTGGAAATTAAATATTAATCGAGCCGATAAGCTATTTGATACTTTTTCAGATGAACAATGGCAGACTGATGTTGCTCTGGGTAGAAACAGGGGTATCTATCTCTTAGGCCACTTGGCCGCGGTACATGACAGAATGTTGCCCCTATTGAATTTAGGGGAGAGATTGTATCCGCATCTCGATGACGTTTACCTTCTTAATCCTGACCGCGCTGTAACGGGTATACTTACCGCAGATGAATTAAAATTGTCCTGGAAAAATGTAAATGAAACGCTAGCTCTAGGACTTGATGCATTGCCAGAGACAGAGTGGCTTGGGAGGCACAACTCAATTTCAGAGGAAGAATTTATTAAGGAGCCACATAGAAATAAGCTAAGTGTCCTCATAAATCGAACTCACCATATGGCCTACCACTTAGGTCAATTGGCCTTGTTGAAGAAGTAGTGTATTTAAAAATATTATATGTGAACGTATTCGGAAGTAAAAAATCAGAAGCAGGGTTCACAGAATTTTAGAATTAATAGAACAGGGAGGATAATTTACAGATTGTAGAATTATAAAAATTTGCATTGATACTGTACTTTTTGTTATGAATAGCTAGTATTCCAGACGTCGGTTTCAAATTTTAGCATTAGATCTCACGTGAAATCTTCAGCAAAGTGTAATATTTGCTTGTTCTATGAATGGTGCTTTAAGAAATCAACAATATTAAAACATAGATGCTTGCTACTAGAACAAGGATAGCTGATGTTCATTCATAGTACTCTTTAATTTCTTTTCAATAAAAGTGCGTCTTGAGCTTGTAGTAGTACCGATGTTTGCACCGACCATTAAGCCATTTCCTCCTTTTCTTGTAATTTCATAGATAGAACTTTCCTGGAATCGGGATGTAACGACTATATTTACATTACCGTTAGATTTATTAAATAGGTTCTCCACTAAAACAGGATCATTGTTATGATGAGACAAGTGAGAGAGTAAAAGATGGCTCATGTTTGGAGGTCGATGCTCCACAAACAATTTGTACGCTTCCGAATTCGAAATATGCCCTCTGCCACCCTTTATCCTTCTCTTAAGATGGTAGGGATACGAACCCTTCTCTAACATTTCATCATCGTAATTGGATTCGAGAAATACTGCATCACAAGTTTTAAAATATCTGATAACATTGGGACAAACTGCTCCAATATCAGTGAAGACTCCTACCCGAACATTCTCATTATATATGACAAAGCTATGTGGATCCGCCGCGTCGTGGAATTTAGAAAAAGCACTTACTGAGAGAGCACCTATAGTGACTGGAACGTCCGGCTGAAAAGAACGAATAGTACCTGAACCAAACTTTAGGCGGCTGTTTCTTAAGGTGCGAGGGGTAATGTATACAGGAATATGTAGCCTCGTTGCTAAGGTCTCCACTCCCTTAATATGATCGGTATGCTCATGAGAGATGAACACCGCTTTGATTTTTTCTACGTCAAGACATAAGCGTTTCAAACGTTTGTCAATTTCACGGTAACTAATGCCCGCATCCACCAAAACAGCTTCATTAGAGTTGCCCACGTAATAACAATTTCCATTACTACCGGAGTTTAGAGATGCAATAAAAAGGGACATTGAGCAGATTATGAGTTGATTCTTGAAATAATAGAGATCTGATAGGGAAATCTAATTAAAGTCCAATGAAGTTAGCAATATTTTTGGACATACTGCATAAAAATCTCACAGTATGTTGAGTGTATGCTGTCAGATTTCTTCATTCGCTACATTGGCAAAGAGCCTTTAGATAGATATCAAGCTAATTCGTACATGGCATCGCGAGCAAGCGAGGGATCTGGGTTTTAAACGCCAGCAATCTCTTCCCTCGGTTCTAGTACATCTAAGTCAGTGATTAGGGCAGGACTGATACCTTAATCAAAGTCTAAGCTCTAAAATTATCTAATTATATAACATGCGCTTTTCCACTTTGGAGCTCAGAAGGAGCCTCATTAGTTAAAGAAGCGGAAGAGTTGTTACCGCTATCTTTAAAAATTTAGGAGGATGTGGTAGGTGAATTTCCCGCTGTTAGAATTAATATCTCGCTCATTAGCTGAGGCAATCATCTACCGAATCTACTTCACAAAACTTCCTCTAAAAGTCTCCTCACCATTTTGTATATGAAGCGTGTAAATACCCGAGGCCAAAGAAGCCAGCGACAGGGTGTACTCATCGCCAAGATTAACATTCTCATTGATTAAAACAGTGTTCCCAAGTGCATCGAAAACTGTTAATCTAACGGTTTTATTTGTTGTTTTATCAATGGCCGCAATCTTAATTTGATTGTCTATACTTGGATTAGGGTATATTCTAAATGAGCTAAGGCTGCTCCTATACTCCATCGTGGTCAAAGTGCTGTTAAACTCGATAGCGCCGATATCGCATATCCCAACCCTTGGTGCTCCTCGCTGGTCTTTGGGCGTACATCCACCGCCTTTATTGATGGCCGGACTGCCCTCTGCCAATGCCATAGTAGGGGAGAAGCCACCATTGTCCAAGATAG
>DASVUU010000085.1:0-2979 GCA_036386935.1 Cytophagaceae bacterium
CTAGCTCATAAAAATCTACCGGGGATGATGTCGAATAATCCGCAAAATCACCCGTCCAACCCTCTGATCCTAGAGAAAAGTCATAAGAGTATGTTTGGGCATAAAGCTCTGTTGTCAAAGTAACTGTAACGAGAGTAAGTAAAAATAAAATTTTTTTCATTCGAGTTGGGTTTAATGTGTTATGGGAAATAGTGTGGTTTTTTTACTAAATGGCTGGCAGCCAACAATAAACGCAGGTTAATTTTTCAAATATTATTAAATTAAAGTGATACGTTATTATAAGAAAATTGTACCTACTGTGGAATTCTTTTAGGATAGACGAAGAAACAGATATTGGTTGCCTGGTTTTTTTACATTATGACCTCAGTATTAAATAGCAGAACAAGATGCTTTTAGGAACATCGGTATATATTTAAAAAATATGGAAATATTCAAGGGTGAATTTGTTTGTGGATTTCACTTAGGGTGGCAATATTAATTTTTAAAAAAAATCGCTACAACCCAAGGTCTAGTAGAACCTTGCAGTTGTAGCGATTCATTAATCACTTATTTTTTCCTATAAGTTATATCAAAGTGTACCTTCCTATTATTATCATCTCGTAATTACTATCATAGTTGTATTGTTTCTTTGTTCGTCTCTCACATTAACAAAATATGAACCCGTGGGTAGCTCCGCAACAGGTAGGGTTACAGATTGGCCTACATTGTCAAACTGTTTTGAGATCAATACATTACCAATGACATCCATCACTTTTACATCTACATTACGGTTAAATTTGGATTCATTTTCAATCTTTATCGTTAACTCGTTAGACGCCGGATTAGGATATACAGTATAGAAATTTGTTGTATTAGCGAATTCATTGTTTAGGGGTGTCTTAGTGGCACGATATTCAAAACCATCAACTCTTATTGCAGGGCTGCTACTAGCTGAGTTCTTAGCGCCTGTTGCTTTCACTCTTAAAGTATGCTGCCCTTCCGTTAAATCAGAAGACATGTAAATGAGTTGAGTATTTAAACGAGGGTTAGCCACCGCATATAGATCTATGGTAGCTACCGGCGTAGTCATATTATCAAGAAATACCTCTAAGGTACCAAGGTTATTATCCTTTGGAGCATAAAATGCGACCTTATCGCCTGTAAATGTAAAGTCGGCAGTAGCACCTGCAGCACTGGTATTCCTTTCAGTATCTTGATACGCTCCACCGACACCAAGCGCTTGCCATTGACCTGCTGAATATGTAATGCTGTGATTGCCAGGAGAAATGATTCGATCGTCCACCATTATCCAATTTTCTGGAGTCGCATTTGGTCGTACATTAGAGTATAGGAGCATAGTACTTCCCATTGGTATTGTTTCACCGTTGCAATCACCACTAGCATCATTACACTGGTTCCATACAGAAGGGTATTGTATCCCACCATTTGCGTCCACACGTGACAGTGTTATCGGCTCCTCTCCAGATTTAATATCCTTAACCAGGGTGCCAAAAGGTTTTCCATACCTGCCTGTGTACCCCATTATACTAGCTGAAACGTCGGAATTCTCAGCAGTGATCATCGTTGAGGCTCTAGAATCATGGGTGTCATATAAATATGCACCGTAAACTTCTACTTTAGAATGGCCTCTTGCTACAATAGACGGGCCTGTCTGCTCGGTTTTGAAACCAAGGCACCACATTGTTCCTCTGTTTACATTTATTTTCGTGTCACCTGCGCCTTCGCAATTAAGCTGCCTAGCCCATGTATTGCAATTAGTTAAAATTACTGAATTTGTAGCACAGCTTTCAAAAAACACATCGCTATTGCTGATTTCGACCCATGGAGATAATTCACAGTTTTTAAAGATTAATGTTCTTCCGGTTAGACTTTTAATAAATGGGTGATTTTTATGACTGTAAATCACATTTAAGTTAACGAATTCCAGATCTTTGGGAGTGTTAGCATCTGGTGCCACACCTTGCTCCCCTACCTGCCAAGTCGGTGTTCTCACAGCTGTTGCTTTTTCACCACCTATGGTACCGTAATAACTCGAGCCTACCCCTCCCCAGTTTTTGCCTACAACGCGACGGATACTTCCTCTCAGAATGATTGGGGTAATAGCCCTAAAGGCACCGCTTATATACAAGGTAGTAGCACCTTCTCTCGATCCACCGGGACGTGTTGCATCTATGGCAGCCTGAATAGCAATGGCGTCATTGTCGCATGGCCGGCATTCGTCGAAAGTTGTTCCGTTATCGCCGCATCGCCCATTCGATGTTGCACCGAAATCAATCGGATTAACCCATTTAGTAGTATCGGTCTCCCATGCGATCACAGGGGTTTCTCTAACCTCCAAATTTAAAGGCTTCACGTCATAGGTTTTGGTTCCGTCATAACTAACACCCAGGTCCGAAAGATACATGCCTGTAATATCGGTGCGGTTATCGGGATGTTGTTGATCGTCTATAGCCCGGGCATAACCTGTAGTGTTAAGGCCTTTAATCAGAATTTTGGCAAGATTGTCATTTCTAATAGCACCTATACCCGCTGTACTAATACCGCTGAAATCACAATTGAGCATGTTCACAAAACCCGCCTCATTTATAAAAGCAGCACCTTTGCAACCTGTTATCTTAATATTTTTAAGCGATAAAATTTGCTTCCCGTTTAACCAACCAACCTCTGTTTGATTGCGAAGTTCCATGTGCTCGTAAACCTCACTTTCTACCGAATAATCGGTTTTTACTCCAGTTTTAAAACCTTCAATCAGGATATCTTTTGTAAGCGTCGGTCCATTGGCGCGTGAATAGCCTTTATCAAGGCCGATTTTAGGAGTATTGTCAAGCGCTCTTATGGCAACATTGTACAAGCCCCCATAGTTGTTACCATAAAAACGGAGACCAATTGCTCCAGGATTATTTGTGCCTATTTCAAAGGTAATGTTAGCAACCCCATGCCCAATCCGATCGGCGCTGCCGCTACCAGTATTAAAAAAGG
>DASVUU010000086.1:0-6411 GCA_036386935.1 Cytophagaceae bacterium
ATATATGCGTGCATCCGCGGTCATACAAATATCTCAAAGCATCATTTTTTGACTTTCCTACTGAATAATTCTTTTCGTGTTGAATCAGATGAGCATGTGCAGGATAAGAAAAATCATTGTAAGGGATACCATCGTTGACAATAACGAAATCCCTAATCCAGCCAGGAACAGTTGGTGCGGAAAGCCTTAATTTTTCTACTGCGTTACAAGTAATTAATCCAAGACCGATCTTATCCATATTAGAAATGTTTTTACAAGTTTTTTAATATTCTTCTTTTCCGATAATATCGCTTGACAAAAAACTTCACCAAGGGTATCTTGTGAACAAAGTTTTGAAAATTTGAGCTTGTTATATAAAAATTGGTGCATGTAGTTTGAATATATTTACTTCGAAAGGCGTTGGAATATTTGTTCTTCAGTTCTTCCCGAATCAAATAAAAATCTTTATTAATATTCCCATGACTTTTATGTAGGATATTGAATTCAATTATGTATATAGAGTAACCTAAGATTGATGCTATTAAACATAAGTCTGTCCCATACAGATGGAATCCCTTTAAATCTAGCGAGACTGCCAGATTTGCAGACCTTTTAACGATAATTAAATTTTCATCAACCGTTATTGCCTTGACTGGGAATTGCTTTGAACAATGGGTGATGCCATCAGTATGGGTAATTTTCATCCCAACATGGTTATATTCAATCCCTCCAGCATTACTTAGGACGGCCCAACTGGGATCTAGTTGATCTATTTCCGAAATTCGTTCCTCCAAAACTTTTATATCATCGAAGGATAAAAGAATATCTTGATGACAAATGATGATGTACTTTCCTAATGCTTCATTCAAAAATCTATTTACACCTCGAAATGCATCATACTTATTCCTAACCGTATTGTCTATATAGATAAATTCCGTCTCGTTTTTAGAAAATCCCGCTTTGAAGAACGAGTCAACCATTTCCAGATATTCTGCCTTATTAGAAACTAAAGTGCAGACAGAAAATCTAATTGGACGGGACCTACTAATGTCATCTATCTCGGCAATATTGAAACTGGTCTCCATCCTAAATAGTTTGCATCATATTTAGCTTAAAATAAAGGCCTCCATTTTGCCTAATTAAGTCAGCATGACTTCCCCGTTCTACAATCTTCCCGTTCTCAACAACGATGATTTCATCTGCATTTTGGATAGTGCTCAGCCTATGCGCAATTACGAGAGATGTCCTGTTTTGCATCAAGTTTGACAATGCTTGTTGAACGAGTTTTTCTGATTCTGTATCCAAGGCAGACGTGGCTTCATCTAAAATTAATATTGGTGGATTTTTTAAAACGGCTCGTGCTATACTCAATCTTTGCTTTTGCCCTCCAGAAAGCTTAACCCCACGGTCACCTATAAATGTTTCATATCCATTCTCAGTCCCAATAATGAAATTATGTGCATTGGCTACCTTTGCAGCTTGTATGACATCATCCTTCGAAGCGTGGGGCATCCCAAAAGCGATATTGTTCAATATAGTATCGTTAAATAAAATTGACTCCTGACTTACTATACCCATTTGTGCTCTAATTGACTCGATCGCACAATCTTTCAAATTATGACCGTCTATTAGAATTTCTCCACTTGTAGGATCATAGAACCTTGGAATAAGGTCCGATATAGTTGACTTCCCTCCTCCTGATGGACCTACTAAGGCAACGGTCTTACCTTTTGGAATTTTAAAGCTGATACCGCTCAGTACTTGCTTTAGACCGTAAGAAAACGACACATTTTCAAATTCTAATTCATTTTTAAAGTCATTAATAACTATCGCATTGTCCTTATCTACGATATCATTTGGCGCATCGATTAAACTGAGTACCCTTTCTCCTGCGGCTACACCGGATGTTATAGACCCAAATGAGGAGGAGATCGCCTTCGCTGGCCTCAAAACTTGTGAGAATATGATGATGTAAGCGACAAAGGTACTAGCACTTAGTGAAGGATCTTTAGCAAGAACTAAGGACCCACCATAAAGCAAAATACCTGCGACAACACTAACCCCCATAAATTCTGATATCGGTGACGCTAGCTCTTGCCTCTTCACCATTGAGCGAGCGATACGGGCATAATTTAGATTCTCGTTATGAAATTTGGTCTGTATATATTCCACGGCATTAAATGCCTTTATGACACGCAGCCCGCTCAAGGCCTCATCTAAAATGCTAAATAATACCCCCTGGGAAACGTTTGACTCAACAGCGGCCGCCTTTAACTTTTTAACTATCATTGATATTATCAACCCTGATGCTGGTATAAAAAAAATAGTAAAAACAGTTAGTCTGGCCGACATCATAAAAAGAACAACAAAGTAACCAATCAGAGTTACCGGTTCCTTGAAAAAGACTAATAAAGTGTTGGAAATTGAAATCATTACGCCACTTACATCACCAGTAATCCTTGACATAATATCCCCCTTCCTCTCGTTGCTAAAAAATCCCATATGTAGCCCCATTACTTTATCGAAAACAATTTTTCTCATGTTCAATAAAATATGGATTCTAAAACTCTCCATTATTCTTTGGGAAAGATACCTGAACAGATTCGACAGGAAAACCGATGCTAGTATGACAATACAGACAAATTGTAAAGCGCCCATTTTTCCATAATCGCGAACCATCCTGTGAAACTCATAATAAAAAAGATCCTTGAAATATTGAGAGTTTAATTCGAAATGCGGTTTAGTTAAAATAATATCATTGACAGCTGTGATGCTTTCTTCTTTGAATAAAATGTCAAATAGAGGAATTAATAACGTAAAGTTTAAAAGGCCAAATACCACGCTAAGGATAGAGTAGATGAAATAAGGGATTGCGAATTTTTCTATAGGCTTTGCAAAGGAAAGCAGTCGGAAGTAAACTTTCATTAGTTGAGGGAAATCTGAAGCAAATTTAATAATAAGGCAAACAAATGGGCCAATTTAGCCTTCAAATATATAGCTACCCTTTATCCTTCGCTTAATCTTTAAGTGAAGTTTGTAGATAAAAACCATCACCTTCGTATTCATCAGAAAAACAACCATTCGATTTCCTGAAATAAACATTCTGGTACAGGTTGATCGGATATACCTGGGCCGAAATGCATGGTTGTACTTTTTAATCAAGGCATTCCTACTATTGAAAAATGACTCGTTCATGTTTCCATTGCTTTTATGAAATAGGTGAAAATCAATGACCCAAGCATTATATCCTAGTATGTTGGCAAGAATACAAATATCGGTACCATACATGTGGAACCCTCTAAGGTCCGATGAAAACCCTAAATTTGAACTTCTTTTAATTAACATAAAATTTTCATCGACACTCTTAACAAGGCAGGGAAAGGGGCCTTCATTTAATTCATGGTCTACATGGGAGATTCTTTCAATAGTCTTTTTAAGATGTACTCCACCAGCATTACTTATTATTCCCCAATTGGGATCTAACGCCTCCACTTCCTTGATCCTTTCTTCTAGGATGTCCCTTTTATCAAACCTTAATTCAATATCTTGATGACATAAGATGATATATTCGCCTCGTGAGGTTACAATTGACTTGTTGAGCCCTTGATACGCATCATACTTATTTGACTTTGTGTTATCTATATAAATAAATTCGGTTGATGATAGGTCAAAGCCAGCGTCAATGAAACTTTTAACCATTAATCCATACTCCACATGATCGCTTACTAGGGTGCAAACCGAGTAAGTGATTGTTTTGGAAGGATAATTATCAATTTCTATTGCAAAGGCTGGTACTGCCATCAGAACAATTCTTTAACCTTATAGAAGAGCTTCTTAGTTTTTGTCCCCCAACTTTCTTTCACTACATAGAGCAATTTTTTGGCCGGAGAATATTTGGGTATATAGTAGATGTGGTTTCTATATTTAAACAATAAACTAAATAACTTGGGACTAAAATAGGCACCTATTCTGAGTTGATAGCCTTCAGCCATGAGACTCAATACCTCTTTGTCTTTCGGCTTTAAATGTTTAAAATCTCTAAAAATTGATATCTTATCGATGATATCTTTGGTGATTTTTTCAAGTTTTAAACTCTTATCTTTTTCCTTTATTTTAACTTTTCTCGCCTTTAGTATGTCCGTGTTGGTCGTTTCATGCTGGCGATATGAAACCAAGCATTCATCAATATATAAAATTTTACCCACACTAGCTGCTACAAAAGCAATCCACCAATCGTGGAATTTCAATTCAAAAGGAAAGGGCAGGATATAACTAATTAATCTCCTATGGAACATCATTGTATGTCCAGGGATGCAATTGTGAAATATAAATGGGATAGGGTCAGACCCATTTACAAAATTTCTTATAGAAGACAGCTGTTTATTCAAAGTCTTCCCTGATTTATCGATTATTTCTGAATTGGCATAGACCAAGATATTATCAGCAAATTTGCTTACCAAAAGTTCAATCTTCTCCCTCTTCCATATATCATCTTGGTCACACAAGGCGATGTACTCACCTTCGCAGAGGGAAATTGCCTTCTCAAAGTTTCTAACGAAACCGAGATTGTTTGAATTGAAGTAAAATCTAATGGAGGTCTGGTCAGTAAATTCTTTTAGCACCTCTCGGGTATTGTCGGACGAGTTGTCGTCGACGACAATGATTTCAATATTGGAATAAGATTGATCTAACAGTGAACGTATTTGTTCCGAAAGGTACTTTCCCCCGTTATAGGTGCAAAGGGCAATAGATACAAGGGGCAATGTGCTTGGCAAGCCTAATTTTATTTAAAACAGTTTGGAAAGTTAAAAAATAATTGAGTATCTCTAACCACACTTACCCCTTTTTCTACCTTCCTTTTGGCTTTTATTTCATCGAGATTAGATAAACAGATTCTAAATGCTTTCCAGTAGGCCTTGTTAAAGCATCCTAGCTTAATGAAAAGAAAGAAAAAATGGCTTAGCAAAAGCTTTCTGGAGTGTATATTTTTCCAGATAAAAATCATTCTATTTTTATGAGAAATTACTTTTTTCTGGAAACTTGGGGTTTTATTTAAAGTCGAGCTAACGGCGTGGTATCCAATACATCTCGGCTCATAATAAATTCTCCAGCCTCTTTTTAGTGCACGATATGCCAGGTCGGTTTCCTCATAAATGTAAGGTGATAACAATGGATCGAAACCACCAAGCTCTTTGACTTTCTTAGCATCTGCAAAAAAATAAGCCCCTTGCACCGAGAATGACAAGTAAGGTCTGGTAAGATGTTTACTTTCGATTTCCCTGTTATAAATATTGCCGGTGACTCTAGAAAGCCCTCGTTTCCACCTTCCTGTCTTTATTCCATCTAAGTCTTTTCTCCCTTCATAAGTGAACCCACATGTAGTGACCGCAAAGGTGTGATTTTGGGCAAAGTAGTCATTAAAAAAATTGAAGTAATATTCTTCAAGCTCTACATCATTGTTTAAGAAAAATAGTATTTCGCCGTTTGCATGTGAGATTCCCACATTACATGTGCCGGCAAAACCCAGATTCTGAGTATTGAAGTAGGCTTTTATTTTTTGGTTAGGATATTGGCTAGAAAATTCTGCTAATACATTTCTACTTTCATCCTTCGAACCATCGTCAACAATAATTATTTCACAATTTCCCTGATACTGCTGAACAGCTGACAGGACGCTCGGCAAAAATTTTCTAAGCAGGTCAGCACCGTTATAATTGGGAATAATGATGCTCAGGCTCCTGAGTCTTTTATCGTCTAGCATCTATATGCTTTTATATAAATCAATGTATTGCTTTGCCGCTTTGGTCCAGGAGTATGTTTCTGCGTACCTCTTCAATCTATTTTTCTTTTCTAAGTCCTGAGAAAAATCTTTCATCCCCTGTGCAAAGATATGAGTCATACTTTGTGGTTCAAAACTATCGAAATAATATGCCTCCACGCCCCCAATCTCAGGCAAGCTGGTATGAGTTGATAAAAATACAGGCTTTCCAAAACTCATGGCCTCAATTACAGGCAAACCAAATCCCTCGGCAATAGATGGGAACATAAAAGCTCTACAGTTTTTATATAACCAGCTCTTATCTGAGTCACTGACTGGTCCTGGCATAATTAATCTCTCCAAGACATTCAACTCTTTGGCATACTCCTCTATTTCACGAGCGTATCTACCCTCTTTCACTCCAGCCACGATCAGGTGAAGTGCTGGGTTTTCAAGCAGCAATGGAATTAAAACTTTGAAATTTTTTTTGGGAGAAATTATGCCGATGCTAAAAATAAATTCCTCATTCTTTATATAATCTGGCTTTGTCAAGGAAGGGACAGACCGCTGTGGAAGACCATTATAGATGACATGGGAAATGCTGGGATCAAATGTTAGATATTTCGTTGCTTCCTGCAAAGAGAAGTTTGAAATAAAAACCAACGCATCGGCTC
>DASVUU010000087.1:0-5005 GCA_036386935.1 Cytophagaceae bacterium
ATGATAGGTATCTGTTTTTTTGAAATTAATCTTGTACCCAGTTTCCTCTGAAGCATAACTGACCCCATTCTCACTTTTTCTTATTACATTCTCATATTTCAAGGTCGCAGCCATCATTTTCTTCGTGGCAGAATTAAAAACTTTCCCCTCAACCATGGTAACATCTGGGTTTAACTTTTGCATTTCTCGAAGCAGTGAGTCCTTAGTGCTAGCTGCTAAAACCCTCTTTCGAATTTCAATGGTGTAGATGTCATAATGTTGCTTATCATTAAAATATTTGTATCCATAGGCTGTCTTTCCATCTGCTGCGATACAAAAACTTAATTCATCATCCTGAGTATTTATGATTGGCCCTAAATTTTGTGGCTTAGACCACTTCTGCCAAGTATCGTCCAATCTCCTAGAAACATAAACATCAAAACCTCCATAGCCAAAATATCCGTTAGAAACGAAATACATTGTATGACCATCCGCGTCTAAGAAAACATTGCTTTCCTCATTGATGGTGTTTATGTCTGGCCCTAGGTTCAAAGGGGGCGACCATGTATTGTCCTTCTCGTTGTGAAAGCTAGCGTATATATCTTGCTGCCCAAAAGAATGATCACTATCTTCAATAGCCATTAATAAGACCTTCTTATTATTTGCCATGAAAAATGAGACGTTGGGATTATTGTTGTAATAATTGATGATCTCAAGATTTTCTGGTTTACTCCAACCCGATCTTGTTTTTGAGGAAAACGATGCTCCTTCGCCACTTTTATTTCCGTTTCCCAGGTAGGAATTGCCTAATAAGAGCATATTCCCGTTGTCTAATGCAGATGCAACGAAGTTGTAGTCTGGGTTATTAAGAGGCTTCCCAATATTCTCAGCTTTGGACCAATTTCCTGCTATATCCTTTTTACTGTACCAAATATCTCCTTTCGACTTCCCTACATTTGATGGGTCTCCGTCTCTGGCAAAGAATAGCGTATTACCGTCTAAGGTGATTATAGGTAGATATTCGTTATTCCCGGTATTGATTGACGGACCTAAAAATTTTATTGAAGGTATAAAGTCGGGGTTGTTATAGAGATTTATTTCCGGCTTGACGGGCCCCTTAAAGGCACATATTCCAACCGCGTCGATACAATTAATTCCAGGCACTTTCCCAGGATCAGCAAGAATCGATACAAATTCAGTCTCATAAGGCAAAGGGTCAAATGTTACAGAAAACATTCGAGTTTTTAGATTTTCTGCCTTAGGGGTCTCCTCGTAAACTATTTTCTTATTCCCCCTATTGTCATAAACAGCGATTTGTTTAATAGCTCCAGGATTGTAATTTTCGGCAATGATGACTTGTTGAGCAAAGAGGGTTTTGCAAAATTGTACTTTTATGAATACAAGGTCTTTCTTCTCGTTCCTATCATCTTCGTTTCCAATAATCCACGAGCTATAGCCGATCATGTATTGGGGATAGACATTAGGCACGCCCAACAAACCCTTCAATGTCCCCGTTTCCTTTTTACTGTCGTTGGTATTTACAACCCGACATGCCCACTGGATCTGTTGCGATTGGGAACGAGATTCCAAAAAAATAAACATCAATAATAAGAAGCCAACTATTTTGCTGAACCTTTTAGATGATCGCAGAAAAATACCGGTTATTACCATGATAGACTTAAAAAATATTACAAGAACAATATAATATTTATTTTGGAGTAATTTTCACCAAAGGAACTAATGTGGCTTTGGAAGGTCCTTTTTCTTTTTCTCCGACTATTACCACGTGTACCGCATATCTGGTATTGATAATTATTATATCCCCAGTATTGGCATTGTTCAAGGGCTGAAAAAATTCCGGCAGTGTCTGATCTTCCCAAATCCAACCTAGACCACCTTTTGCATAATTGCCGGTGACACCATAAAGAGCAGCAAATGAAGCAAAATTATCACTATTGGCCTTAAAAACTTCATCAAATAATTCTCCCTTCTCTAACGCATCTTTTACTTTTATTGCGATTTTGTTGGCAGATAAAGAGTCCCGTTTTGCCTTGCCACCTTTCAGAATAAATATGTGCTTTGCACTGATCCTTTGTTTGATACTGTCTAGCGATCGTATTTTGAACAAATAATTATAATCCTCACCAGGAAACGGTCCTACTACATCACCTGGATTTGACTTATATATTACTTCCTCCACGTCTTGCTCCTGATCACCCCTTCGAAGGTATACATATCTATAAGGCTTATCTCCGTTCTTGGTTACAAAAAGAGAATCATTTATCGCTGCCTTGAAGTCTTCCTTTTTACTCACAAGGTAGTCCCAGGCCTCGTTGCCCTGAACCTTGAACATCTTTTGGGAATATCCAGATTGAACGTTTAAAATAGCAAAAGTGATTATGAGAGATATAGCTGTTATGTACTTCATGTCCTTCAGGTTTATTAAGAACTCAAATGAGATCTTAAATGCAACCTACAAAAATAGGACTAAATTTTATTTCTTTTGAACGAATAGAAGATTTTTTAACATAAATGGCTGTTTTTTCCTGCTTTAAGCAAAAAAATGTGGTAAAAACATTAAGAAAAAGTAAACTTCTTATCAACGGGCACAAGGCTTCGCTGACCCGCTTTGATAGGATAGAAGGTTGAGGATCAGAAAAGCTTGTCATATATTGAGGAGGGTTCACGATTATACCAGAGAAGACTCATCGCTCGACAGCGAAGCTTGAGAGTCATTAAACGGGACACCTTGAATAGGTTTTACTTGGTACTTTTAATTGTTGACATCCAGAGTGGCTCGCATTATTCTTTAAGGATATATGCCTTTTAATTATCTACTATGCCTTGACCCTCATCCGCTGAAAACTATTGCCTAAGCTTCGCTCCTTCACAGATAAAAGAGGTTGCCGATAAGGAACCTAAATCTTATCGACAACCAGGGCATGCATACTACTAATTGACAATCACCTTGCTAGTCAATGATTGCTCTCCGTTCATCACACTTACAATTAAACAACCTGGAGTTAGTTCGTTCGCACCGATGAAACATTTTCCATTTTCTAAAGCTGTCTTTTCGTTGAAATAAACAGTTCTACCGGTTATGTCGGTAATTTTTACAGCTGCATTTTCAAAGGAATTATTAAGAAAAATAGTTAATCCCTCGGAACTTGTTGAAACGTTCAATTTGGTAGCGATTTTATCCTGAGTTGATGTAATGGTTTTAGGAGCAAATAATATCTTGAACCTATTTGTAAAAGTTCCTTTCTCAGCATAAAATTTATATATGTTGTTTTCTTTTAAGTCTTGCACATTACCAGTTTGTACATCAAATAACAAAATTTGAGTGTAGTCGAATGGCAAAAGTTCAGAAGCATTGAAAGTATACTCCCCTGCAAAACGCGTAGTCAACCCAAGCAAGACTTCTTTTGGCTCGTATTTTAAAGAAAGGGAGTTGATATCGTAAGTAGTATCACCAACAAATGAATATAGACTAGGTGTTTGTCCCCCACTTCCCAAGCTACCTGCATCAAAACTAGGATCGTAGCTATCTGTAGCTTGAGGTAAAAACCTTATCAGCGTTTCTTCTGATACACTACCAGATTGTATACTTAATTTTAGAGCTTGTCCTTCTTCTGATTGCTCTCTATAATAGCTCTTCGTTGTCGAGATATAATTACTTACCCTGACTGAATTATTGAGCGTTAAAGAACCCGCCACAGACTGACTTGATCTTTTGACAAGAAATGATTGCATTGCCGGGATATATCTCGAACCGTCATTAATCCCATTGCTATAACTCACGCTGCCAGTTCCTGATATATATATTGAATATTTTCCACGTGAACCATCCCAGAAATATACTGCATTGTCAATTCCGATTCTATTCCAACCAGCATTGTCCCAATCTAACGGTCCAGGATAAGGATTTCCAATCAAATTCCATCCACCAAAGCCCTGTGCGTCGGGTGTAAAGTCCAAATTGATAGGAGTGGATATTTGTCTGTTGTGATCATAAACTCCAGTTATATCAATGTTTGCGGCATTGAATAAATAAAGAGCATAGCCTTTTGTGCTGTCTAAAGTTGTAGCAGCACTGGTGATTGCTATCCATGGGGCATTTACGCCTGCGGATTTTTTGGGCTCACTATAAGAGTAAAGGTTGTAATTGCTAGAAAAATTTATAGTGGCATCATCCACTAATTCAGTAGCAGCAGGTTTTGATGCCGATGTTCCTAAACTAACTGGAGAAGAAATGTAATGATAAACCTTGCCTGCCATCGACTTTCTTCTAGTAGTCAGTTTGCCAATAAGCTTATTGCCGGATGGAAAGGTGGTTGCAGGGGCAACAAGGCCACTATCTAGATCCAAAATCAAATGATCGTTGGTGGTAAGATCTGCATTAAGATTCAAAACGCCTCTTACCGTTTGGATATCACTTGTGACGGAACTTAAAGTGGTAGCTCCATTGATGATAAGATTATTAAAGTCACTGATGCCGCTTATAGTGTGAGATGCGGTACCCATAATTTCAACCGTACCCTTGTTGTTATAATAAAGTGTACCCTGATTGGTTATATTACCATATATTCTTAAGACAGAGCTCGCATTATCAAATCTTAAGGTCGCACCAGAGCCGAGGGTAAGGTTTTTCGCATAGGCTACTGGAGTTGATAGATTAATTATAGCAGTTCCACCATTGATTGCAATATTTTGGGAGATATTAGGGACGCTGCCGCAGGACCAGTTTGAGCCGGTACTCCAACTTCCGCTTGTTCCATTCCACGTATTGCTGGCGTTAACTGCGACTGCAATTGTATTGCTTGTGCTCAGGCATCCACCCGCAGTTATTTTTCTTCTGTAACTTGTATTCGCAGTTGGAGCTGCGGCAGGCATGTTTTCTACCGTAATTCCCGTGCTTGTCCAAGTCACATTATCAGAAGATGATTCCCAATTGTATGTAGGTGTCGATAATACAACCACTGCCGAACCTGTTGTTGGAGCGGTCGAGTTGCCAATGCAAATCGTT
>DASVUU010000088.1:0-2014 GCA_036386935.1 Cytophagaceae bacterium
TAAGATTTGTATTACAGAACTTTATTAAATTAGGCAACGAGGTCTTATTGGCATACCAGTCGCCTCCACCATTATACTTTAATTTCGCAATTTTCACTTGTGACATGGCAGTCACTGTGAATAAAAGAAATAATATATGGATAATGATCAGCCTATTGGTTTTCATATTAGTCTTAAGGGTTATTTACCAAATTTAAAATATGACACGCGACTATTCCTGCCGTCTCTGTCCTAAGCCTACTCTGACCTAAGCTCACTGGAACAAATCCAGTTTCGAAAGCTTTAGCAATTTCCGCATCCGTGAAGTCTCCTTCTGGACCAATTAAAACGGTTGTACTAGAGTTTACATTGACACAATTCTGCAAATATTTTCGCTCTCCATCGCCTAGGTGAGCTACAAATTTAAGATCTGAATTACATTCTTTCAAAAAGGAAGGAAAGGAGGAAAGTTCACTAATCTTTGGCATATAAGATTTTAGGGACTGTTTCATCGCACTTATTGCAACCTTGCGGATCCGATCTAAGTTTACATTTTTCCTTTCCGAACGATCACATTTGATAAAACATATCTCGTCTACACCAATTTCAACCGCTTTTTCAACAAACCATTCGGTACGGTCAGCATTTTTAGTGGGGGCAATTGCAATACAATTCCAAAAAAGGGAGGGTGGGGTAAAAGTTTCTTCTTTAATCGAAACTTCGCATTTTCTGAAATCGGCTTTCGTGATGACCGATTTCAGAATTTTGCCTTTGCCATCTAGTATTGAGATAAAGTCTCCGACTTTTAATCTAAGTACTTTGATAGCATGCGAAGACTCATTTTCATCTAGAATACCTTCCGACTCAATATTAGGTTGGTAAAAAAGATGCATTTATATGTTAATTAATTGGCTACTTCAATACTTACTTTTCTTCCTTTGATGGTATTGTCATTCATTCCTTCCAATACTTCATTCAAGCTTTCTTTTGGTATCTCAACGAATGAATATTTATCGTAAATATCAATTGAACCAATTGAATCACCTGCGATTCCTGTCTCGCCAGCAATAGCGCCAACGATATCACCAGGCCCTACTTTGTCCATTTTACCAACATTTATGAACAAACGTACCATTTCAGAATTGCTGATACGGCTTCTTTTTTCTCTTTTGGGTTTGTCATTTCGGTCGCCAAATCTATCGCCTCTGTCTCCCCTGTCGCCTCTATCGTTCCTGTCGCCTCTAGAATTTCTGTCCCTTCCAAAGCTACCTCTTGATTCTCTTGAATCTCTATCTCCTCTTCCCTCACGTCCTTCGGTAGCAAATTTATTCTCGGTCCTTACAATTTCCTTCTCACCTATCTCCATAAATAAAAGCGCCGCTGCAACTTTATTTAGATCTAAGCCTTCTTTCTCTATATCGCCCAACATAGTCTCAAACTGTTGAACGTTCTTAGTCTCTAGAATAGTCCTGATTTTGGTGATAAGCTTGATTTTTCTATGTTCTGCCATCTCCTCATTAGACGGTAACACACCACGAGTCATACGTACCTTTGTATAGTGTTGTATTTCTCTAAGTCTTGCACTGTCTTTTCCAGAGACCAGGGTGAAAGCTTTACCAGTTTTACCTGCTCTACCTGTTCTACCTATTCTATGAACATAATATTCATCGTCTAACGGTAAATCATAGTTGATAACAGCCTCCACGTTGTCAACGTCGATACCTCTTGCAGCAACGTCGGTAGCCACTAGAATATTTACTTGACCGTTTCTAAATTTACCCATGACATTATTTCTCTGATTTTGTCTAAGGTCGCCATGGATTCCTTCTGCTTTGTAGCCATTTGCAATTAGCTGCTCTACAACTTCATCAACCTTCTTTTTAGTGTTACAAAATACTACACTAAGCTTTAGATTATGTAAATCGATGAGACGCGTCATAACGTCCATTTTAGCAGAACCTCTTACTTCATAATACAATTGCTCAATGCCAGAGACGGTTAGCTCATCACGGGTAATTTTGACAATTTCTGGGTT
>DASVUU010000089.1:0-4348 GCA_036386935.1 Cytophagaceae bacterium
CAGCATCATTTACCTTGGTCGCCTGATGAAAAGATTCTATGCAACTTGGAATAAGGAAAACATTGATGATGAAATCATAGTTGAGCATCTGGCTAAGATGTCGAAAAACAAATTGGTAATTCCTTTGGAAAAGGTGAGAGCAGGCAATTTGTTTGATTCTAATATCAAGGAATCCCGCGAGCCTAAACTTCCTGCAACTAACGGCCATAACTACAATAATAGTACCGTTCATAATTCGGGAAGTAACGGATACTATGGACCAGCGGGCGGAAACAATGGCGGAAGAGACAACAATAGAAAAGGTAAAAACATTAAAGATAAAAGAAAAAAAGATTAATGAACTCTTTTGAAATAATTGGCGGTAACCGCATGAAGGGGACGTTGCAACCCCAAGGCGCAAAAAATGAAGCTCTACAAATCCTTTGTGCAGTATTGCTTACTTCAGAGCAAGTTCTAATCAAAAATATACCAGACATCATTGATGTAAATAAGCTGATTCAGCTTTTAAGAGACTTCAATGTAGTTGTGAATAAATTAGATTCTTCGACTTACACCTTTCAGGCGAAGGATGTCAATATTGACTTTTTAGAAACTGAAGATTTCAAGAAAAAAGCTGCTGCCTTGCGTGGATCTATCATGATCTTAGGACCGTTATTAGCGAGATATGGCAAGGCCAAAATGCCTAAGCCAGGTGGTGATAAAATTGGTAGAAGAAGATTAGATACTCATTTTTTGGGCTTTGAAAAGCTTGGGGCAAAATTCAACTACGATTCTAACGATAGCTTTTACCATATCGACGCTAGTAATTTAAAAGGAACATATATGCTCCTGGACGAGGCATCCGTAACGGGCACGGCAAACGTGGTGATGGCGGCCTCCCTAGCTAAAGGAAAAACTACAATCTACAATGCTGCCTGCGAACCATATCTGCAACAATTGTGCAGTATGCTCAACAGAATGGGAGCCAAAATAACAGGAATTGGTTCAAATTTACTCCATATAGAAGGTGTTGAATCACTGGGAGGGACAGAACATACTATTCTGCCTGACATGATAGAAATCGGTAGCTTTATTGGATTGGCTGCTATGACGGCCTCAGAAATAACTATCAAAGATTGCAGGATTGACATGCTAGGTGTGATACCTTCTGTATTTCAGAAATTGGGTATCCAAATGGAATTTAGGGGAGACGATATTTTTATTCCAAGTCAGGAAAATTATAGCATCGATACTTTTATCGACGGGTCGATTTTAACGATAGCTGACCAGATTTGGCCTGGGTTCACACCTGACCTTATGAGCATTGTATTAGTGGTAGCTACACAAGCCAAAGGCTCTGTGCTTATCCATCAAAAGATGTTTGAAAGTAGATTGTTCTTCGTCGACAAATTGATTGACATGGGTGCTCAAATAATACTTTGTGATCCGCATCGAGCAACGGTTATTGGGCTTAATAAGCAAATGCCATTGAAAGGAATTTCTATGACGTCGCCGGATATACGTGCAGGTGTAGCATTGTTAATAGCGGCACTTTCTGCACCAGGAAAGAGCACAATCCACAACATTGATCAAATAGACAGAGGTTATCAAAATATAGATACAAGGCTCAATGCAATTGGAGCAAACATTAAACGGGTTTAGAGGTTTCATTTAATGAATGAGTTACATCCCATTCTATATGCATAACAGATGGAATTTTTAATGAATTTGAAATTTAGACTCGCGATCGCGTTTCTTATTGGCCTAATAACCTGTATCTACTTCATTACCTTTAAGAATTTTAATAATACATCTGCGCATATAATCTATTTTGTTATTATACTTGCATTGATTGTTACTGCATTCATGACAAAAAATAGGGATGTAACAATAGGAATACTCTATGGACTGATCTTAGTATTAGTATCATTGCTTTTTGTTTTTACTTTTATGAAATCGCTCTTGTAGGATTTTACACAAGTTAGGCTTCCCCCTGAGAAAGAAGTTTTAAGTTTGTTTAGATTTTGTTTAAAAAACTATAACAAGTTTAAACATCTTTACGTAAAATGCCTTTTGTACCACCTAACAATTCCTAAACTAATGGAATTTTCAAGTATCAATTTTGGAGATTTTTTTGCCGGATCAAATGACCTGATGTGCATCATAGACTTCGAAGGCAATATTAAAACTGCAAATCCTGCCTTTGATACCATCTTATCTTTGAATACAGAAAACTACATTGACACTCCCCTCCTGGACCTGGTTCACCCTTTAGATAAAGAAAATACCGAAGAACATATTACAAAAGTAATCAATAACAGTAAGCGCGGACATTCCTTTGAAAATAGGATTTTAACCATTCAACAAGACTTTAAATGGATTTGCTGGTCTTCGTTCTGCATTTTGCAGGAGCAATACGTCTTTTGCATTGCCCACGACATTACGGTCAATAAGCTTAATGAACATAAGGTAGCGCAGACAAATCACAGGGTTCATCAAATCATAAACCTCGTTCCCCACCCGATATTTTTAAAAGATGCTAAAGGCGAATATTTACTAGTGAATGAGGCACAAGCAAGGTTATTCTCTGCTCTCCCAGAAGAGTTAATTGGAAAGGACGATTCTTACTTTATTGTAAATGCAGAGGAGCATAAAATTGTTTTAGAGTCTGACCTCGATGTTATTGCAAATTTAAAAAGTGTCGACCTACTTAGTCAAAATATCACAAACGTCGCGGGGATAAGGAAAATACTTCACACTACAAAAATCCCGCTGGTGGACAGCGTGGATGGTAGCGTTGGCATATTAGGTGTTTCAATAGACTTGACCGAAATTCGAACTGCCGAAGACGAGCTAAAAAAGGCCAATGACGAGCTAGATAATTTTGTGCATAAAACGTCACATGATCTTAAAGCGCCTCTCAAATCGATTATTGGACTGTTAGACCTTCTTATCTTTGAAGGAGACCTATCTCTAAAAAACAACTATGCTGAAAGAGCTAAAAGGAGTGTTAGAACTCTGGATGGCTTCATCTCCGATTTAACGAACCTTTCTAGAAATAGCCGATCTGAGGTTGAAAAAGCAAAAATCGATTTCCATAAAATGGTCTCCTATTGCAAGGACAGTCTCATGTTCATGGACAACGCATTTAAGATCAATATTCAATTTGAAATATTTGATGAAGAGCCTTTCTATTCTGATGAAGCTAGGATAAAAATTCTTTTTATGAATTTTATTTCCAATGCAATAAAGTATCAAAATGAAAACATAGTAAACCCCTATTTAAAAATCAAAATTAACGTTAGTAAAACACAATCTAGGATAATATTCAGGGACAATGGAATAGGTATCTCAGACGATTATCAGGCGAAGATATATGAGATGTTTTTTCGAGCCTCGGATGCATCTTTTGGTTCAGGTTTGGGACTATACATTGTTAAACAAACGATCGAGAAATTGAATGGACAGATCAAATTAGACTCCAAAGTCAACGAAGGCAGCACTTTTACAATTACAATACCGAATGCCCTGCCAGAATATTGCCAAATTGATTAGTCCAGTTTCTCCAGCGTATTCATTGCGTTAGCTGGGAGGCGAAGAATCGACTGATGCCGCCACGCTAAGTTAAGTTCTCCCACCAATTAGTTAGATCCTTGCCAACCCATATATAAAGTTTCCTGCGCGATCAGCTTTGAAAATTATTATCTTGCCTAGGTAGATAGTGTTTAATGGAAAAACTGTTAAAATCATACCAGAGAAAGCTTACAAACCTCACAAGTCGCAACAAGTCCTTGGTATTCTTGAGAACATCTTCTCACCAGGACATCGATATCTCTACATTTGATTATTTAGATAATAAACCTGCCTTCCAGATAATTGAACAACTACTCGCGAAAAAAAATAAAATAACGCTATGTCCAGCTGCAGACTCTCGAAGTAGGGCTATCAATGAGACTTCTAACTTATTGAAAAAAATAAGTAATTATGAAAAATTAGTATTTGAGGAACGCGGGGCAAAGGACCTTTTTGTAGGCTGGCCTTTTGTTGAAGGCAAATTTCATGATGATAGAATAATTAGGTGTCCTTTGTTATTTTTTCCGGCAAGTCTAATTGAGGAAGATAATTGCTGGAAACTTCTGATAGACGAATATTCAGAAGTTACATTCAATAAAAGCTTTCTTTTGGCGCACGCTTATTTTAATAAGCAATCTTTGAATGAAACACTCGAAGATTTTGATATCAACCATTTTAATACTGATAGCCAGATATTTCGCACAGAACTATACAATCATCTAAAGGAAACAAATCTTGGCATCAATTTCAACCAAGAGTTATTTGTCAACACTATCAGAAAATGCCCTAGTGTCAC
>DASVUU010000090.1:0-1524 GCA_036386935.1 Cytophagaceae bacterium
AGAAAAAGTATAAAGGGCAAACACCAGATGCCGGAGGTGGAGGAGCAGATGGAACATCCGCCCCGACTAGTGATTCTCCAAAAGCGGCGGAGACGAGCCCAGCAACCCCTGCCACACCAGAAACTGCCCCTGCAGAAACTCCTACTGAGACGCCAGCGGAGCAGCAAATAGAACAGCCTCAGGACCAAACAACCCCTGCCGAGCAAAAGCCTGAAGGGACAAATTAACATCGAAAGCTGTCGAAAGAGTAACGATTACTCTTCCGACAGCTTTAGTATCCGATCAAACTCATCTTTTTTGAGAGATATTACAGAAAGCCTCCCTTGCCTGATCAAACCGATGTTTGCTAGATCAGGATCACTTTTGATCTGCGCTAGGCTTATTGCCTTTTTAAGCCTTTTAACAGGACCAAGGTCTACTACTACCCAATTAGGATCTGTAGTTGTCGGATCTTGATAACTCTCTTTCAAAACCTTAGCAATCCCTACCACCTCCTTGCCCTCATTGCTATGATAGAACAATACCTGCTCTCCCTTTTTCATCGCTCTCATATTGTTTCTAGCCTGAAAATTCCTGACCCCATCCCAGGAGGTTGACTTGTCTGCAATCAACTGATCAAAGGCATATTTTACAGGTTCCGACTTCACCAACCAGTAATTCTTATCCATGATAATGCTTCAATTATAAATTCAACTAATATTTAATAATACCCACCTGAAAAACCTATATTGTGTAAGTTTTTAATGTATTGCAAGTTAATAGAAGGCCTTAGAATTCTAAAGAAGTCCGCGCAAAATGGTTAACCTGATATTGAAGCGTCGCCTCCTTGAAGCTGTCAAATACATTCAATTGAAAATTTCTTTTAAGTTTACGTCGTGCAGAACTCAGAATACATAAGGTTATTTAAGCTTACAGCTACGCTCATGGAATTACATGAAGCAAATCCATTCAAAATCAAGGCGTACCAAGGTGCCGCTTACCAAATCGAGCAGTTGACTACTCCTCTCTCGGAAATGACCTTACAGTCTATTGAAGGTACAAATGGCTTAGGTAAAAGTATAGCTGCTAAGATTGAGGAAATTAAGACAACGGGTAATTTTGCAGAACTTAAAGAGCTCCTTGAAAACACACCGCAAGGCCTTCTTGAAATCCTTAACATTAAAGGAATCGGAGCAAAAAAAATAAGGACACTCTGGAAAGAATTAAATATACTAAGCCGCGAAGAACTCTTGGAAGCGTGCTATGAAGATAAGGTTTGTAAGCTAAAAGGTTTTGGGGAGAAGACTCAGCAGTCGATTATTCAGGAATTAATATTCTCACAGTCACAAAAAGAAAAATTTCTTTACATTGAAGTAGAAGCCTTAGCAGAAACACTTGAGGCAGACTTAAAAGAAATTGAAAAAGACGTGCTCGTATCCATTTCAGGGGAATACAGAAGAAAGCTAGAAACGATACAATCCCTGCAATATATCGTAGGCGCAGACGATGCCCTACAATTTATAAATAACTTAGAAAGTCATAGTC
>DASVUU010000091.1:0-4893 GCA_036386935.1 Cytophagaceae bacterium
CAAGACGATCGCTTGTCTTGATGAAGCATCTGCTGCAATAAAGCATGTAGTGCGTTCTGGAAGGAAAATATTATTTGTTGCAACCAAGAAGCAAGCAAAAGAAGTTGTAGCTGCAGAAGCAATTAGATTAAATATGCCTTACGCCACTGAAAGATGGTTGGGTGGTATGCTTACTAATTTTGCAACGGTTAGAAAATCTCTAAAAAAGATGTCTACAATAGACAAACTTATGAAAGATGAGGCTTACCTTGCTCTAGCTAAGAAAGAGAAATTAATGATTGGTCGTGAGAGAGAGAAACTTGAAAGAGTTTTAGGTGGAATCGCCGATCTTACAAGACTACCTGCGGCGCTTTTTGTGGTAGATGCTAAGAAAGAGCACATTGCTATCAAGGAAGCAAAGAAATTAGGCATACCTGTTTTTGCAATGGTGGATACAAACTCTGATCCTTTGTCAGTAGAGTTTCCAATACCAGCAAATGATGATGCTTACAAATCAATTTCTATCATAACCACTGCGATAGGTAAAGCTATTGAAGAAGGACTTATGGAGAGAAAGAAAGATAAGGATGATCAAAAAAGTAAAGAGGATGAAGATGCTAAAAGAGCAGTTGACACTAAGGCTGAAGTTGAAGATTAGTATCTAAATTAAATTTTTGTTAAGTAAATATACAATTGAACATTGATCACTCAATGTTCAATTTTTTTGTAGACATTTGAATTAAAAAGCTTAATTAAGCATAACCAATAACCAAATAAACTATTATGAGCAATACAGTTATTTCTGCAACAGAAGTAAACAAACTCAGACAAATGACCGGCGCCGGCATGATGGATTGCAAAAAGGCTTTGACTGAAGCTAACGGTGATTTCGAAGGAGCCATAGATATCCTTAGAAAGAAAGGTCAAAAAGTGTCTGCATCTAGATCAGACAAAGAAGCTACTGAAGGCGCAGTCTTTATTAAGACAAGTGCTGATAATTCAGAAGGAGTATTAGTAGCATTAAATTGCGAAACAGACTTCGTAGCCAAAAATGAAGAATTTCAAAAGCTTGGTTCTACAATACTAGAAACAGCAACTTCTGAAAAACCAGGGTCTATCGCTGACTTGTTGTCAAGCAATGTAAACGGTAGAGCAATTCAAGATCTAATCACTGACTTTATTGGAAAGTTTGGAGAGAAGATTGAGATCAAATCTTATGAAAGAGTTAAAGGCGAGAAGATTATCACTTATACACACTCCAATCAAAAACTAGGGGTATTAGTAGCCCTAAAAGGTGCTAATAATGCAGACGTTACGGAAGCTGGTAAAGATGTTGCTATGCAAATTGCTGCAATGAAACCTATTGCTTTAGATAAAGACGGAGTTGATTCCAAAACTGTGGAGAGAGAAATAGAAATAGGTAAGGAGCAAGCTAGAGCAGAGGGGAAACCAGAAGCGATGTTGGAAAAAATAGCTATGGGTAAGTTGAACAAGTTTTACAAAGAGAATACACTACTTAATCAAGAGTTTGTTAAGGACAATTCTAAAACGATCAGCCAATATTTGGACAGCGTTGTAAAAGGCCTTACTGTAGTTGAATTCAGAAGAATATCTGTAGCTGGTTAATTTTTAGCTATTAAATTCGATAATACAAAAAACCCCGGAAGGGGTTTTTTTATGTCTTAGCCATTCATTAATTCTTCAATTTCTTCCACTTCGAGAGGAATATTCTTCATGAGATTAATCGGACCATTGTCAGAAATAAGAATATTGTTTTCTAACCGTACTCCTAGACCTTCTTCTCGTATGTAAATGCCAGGCTCGCATGTGAGGACCATGCCCGCTTGGAAGGGCTCGTATTTGCCCCCTACGTCATGGACATCCAAGCCTAGGTAATGACTTGCCCCATGCATAAAATATTTCTTGTAGGCCGGGCTCGACTTGTCTTGCTTTAAAATATCGTTTTTAGTGAGCAGCTTAAGTTTCAAAAGTTCCGTCTCCATTAGCTTTGCTACCTCTTCATTGTATTCCTTCCAAGTATTGCCTGGGATCAGCAGGCTTGTGGCATCTTTTAATACATTTAGGACCGAATCATAAACCTCTCGTTGCCTAGCAGAAAATTTACCATTTACTGGTACACAGCGCGTCAGGTCCGAGGCATAGTTACCGTATTCACAACCAACGTCCATCAATAGAAGGTCACCGTCCTTACATTCCTTATTATTGGATATATAATGCAAGACACATGCACCGCTTCCGGCAGCAATGATAGGAGCATAGGCATGGCCACGTGACCGATTTTTTAAGAAATCATAAGTGAGCTCGGCCTCGATTTCATATTCCTGTATTCCTGGTTTTATAAGAGGAAGAACTCGTTTGAATGCCTTGGCTGTGATGTCTATGGCCTGGTTTATTTGTTCTATTTCTAGCTTTGACTTTATAGACCTTAATTGGTGCAAAATAGGAGATGCGCGTAAAAAGGTATGTAAGGGAAATGATTTCTTAAACCACTTAATCAATCTTTCTTCCTTAGAGCTAAATGACTTCGAAGCACGAGTATGTTCATTGAAATTTAGGTAAACGTTATTTACTTCAAAAATTAGATTATTCAGAATACTCTCGAACTGGCTAGTCCAATAGATGGTTTTAACTCCTGATAATTCCCTAGCCTGATCCTGTGTTAATTTATCGCCTTCCCAGATTTTTATGTGGTCATTCGTTTCCTTGATAAAGAGTACTTCTTGCCACGCATCATTTTTGCTATTGGGATAGACTATTAGGATGGTATCTTCCTGATCAATCCCAGATAAATAAAACAAATCACTATTCTGTCTGAACCCCATTGTTCCATCAGCATTGGTAGGCATGACGTCGTTGGAAGTAAATACCGCAATTGATCCAGGTAGGATATACTTTTTTAGGTTTTCTCTGTTATTTATAAAAAGATCTTTGCTAATGGGATTATATCTCATTTTAAATTTTATTTGTAATTCATTAATTTACCAAAATGCGAGTAACTATTATTTTTCTTTTAACACTATTTAGCAGTTTTTCCTTTGCCCAAACAAAATATTGGATTTTCTTCAAAGATAAAGATTTGAAGAATTATAATTATACAAAACACCTAAGTCCTAAGACCATAGAGAACCGCAAGAGATTCGGTCTTGAGCTAGCCCAATATTCAGACGTGCCTATTACCGTCAGTTATATAAAATCCATATCGCAATTTGGGGTTGAGTTAGTGTCGAAATCTAAGTGGCTAAATGGTATTTCGGCCGAGCTGACCGATCAAGAAGTACTTAAAGTCAGAACTCTTCCTTTCGTAAAATCTATAGAAAAAATAAATACTTCTATACGAATTACCTCTACTTATCTTGACCCTACTCCAAAGGCTACCGCGTTGGCTTTGGCTCAAATGCAATCAGAATTATTTCTTCAAAAAGGCATTACAGGCAAAGGCGTAGACATCGGAGTCGTTGACGCTGGGTTTCATAAGGCAAATGATGATAGATTTCTGAAACATTTATTTACTGAAAATAGAATTAAGCAACAGTGTGATTTTCTTGATCCTTTGCGAACGGATATTATTGACGACAATAAGACGGAAGGCGACTATCATGGTAGAATAGTACTTGATATGTTAGCTGGGTACGACTCTGGAGATGATGTTCAGTCAGGAATGGCTCCAAATGGCAACTATTTCCTTGCTAGGACAGAAGATGGCGCCCATGAATATCGAGGGGAAGAAGATAAATGGATGGAGGCGATGGAATGGTTGGATAGTTTAGGAGTGAGACTTATTTCTACTTCTTTGGGATATGCAATAAAAATGGACGAGCCTAAGGACAATTATGAAAAAGAAGATATGAACGGTAAGACTACCCGTATTAGTAAGGCTGCCAATATCGCTATCAATGAAAAGGGAATATTCTTGGTGGTGTCAGCAGGAAATGAAGGAAGTAACGAGAGCTGGACCATTATCTCGTCTCCTGCGGATGTCGAGGGTGCTCTCTCAGTAGGAGCCACACGTGATTTCATCTGGGACAAGATCGGGTATAGCAGTATCGGACCTGACTTTTTACCTTATCTAAAACCTAACGTTTCTTGCTTTTCACCAAACGGTACATCTTTTTCTGCCCCGGCTGTAGCAGGGTTTGTAGCTTGTTTGATGGAGATGGATTCTACCTTATCTAACCGACAATTGAAGTCAATAATGGAGAAGAGCTCACACCTATATCCTTATGGGAATAACTACATCGGTTATGGCATACCTAGAGCTTCGCGTGCCATAAAATTGTTGGTTGATTCTACCTACAAGTTTGATAATACAAAAGAAATTCATGTACAAGGCGACACCTTCAAGGTGAGTGATCAAAATAGAAACTTAAAAGGAGGAGTCCTTTTTCATAAGAAAAACGCAACTATAGTAGTTAAGCAGGATCAATTGAAGCCGTTAGACGCACAGCAATTAGACCTCTATTTAAAAGCCCAGGATACCGGTAAAAAGATGTCAAAAAGGAAACGTAAAAAATTGATTGAACAAAGAGCGAAACTGGAGAATAAGCAAGAAGTAATAACAATAGTACGCCCACCCAATGTAAAGAGATCTACACTTGCAATAAACGGAGAAGTTCTTGAAATTTTTTGGGATTAAATTGTGAATTTCTGATTAAATTCACTTGAATATTATTAATTGCAAAACCCTGGTAAAAGCCGGGGTTTTTAATATGCAGTCGTGCCTATTGGCAGAAAAATAAAGAATGGAAGATTATGAGCTTTATACTCTTAAGAATGGGATAAGAGTAGTACACAAACATGTAACATATACCAAAATAGCTCATTGTGGATTTATTCTAGACATAGGTAGCAGAGACGAGTCTTTTGAATTGCAAGGTATCGCCCATTTCTGGGAGC
>DASVUU010000092.1:0-18840 GCA_036386935.1 Cytophagaceae bacterium
TCCTCAAGCTGTCGTTGTGTAATGGAATTCTTTGCCTGGGTCCTAGACATTTTGCGTCCTGCACCATGTGACGCAGAGTTCAAAGAGGTTGGCTCTCCCTTACCTTTTACGATAAAACCTGGGGCTACCATTGTTCCAGGAATTATGCCCAAAACACCCTTTCCAGCTGGGGTAGCACCTTTTCTATGCACGATTACTTCCCTATTATTATGTTTCTCCTTCCACGCGAAATTATGATGGTTCTCAACTCTGCTAATCACCTTGGCTCCAATTGACTTAATAATTTTTTCATGAATTTGATGATGGCAAGCCGAAGCGTAATCGCCTGCCAGATTCATAGCCAACCAATATTCCTGACCAATTTCACTATTTAGATCCAGCCAAGCAAGATGCCTTGCCTCTTTAGGTAACTTACACCTTTCCATGGCAATCTTTGTATAATGGTTTGCTATTGATGCACCAAAACCTCTAGATCCCGAGTGGCTGAGTATTGCCAAATATTTCCCATCACTCAAAGGTAAGGACTTGGTTTGGTCCGTTATTTCTGCTATTCCGAACTCTACGAAATGATTTCCAGAGCCTGAAGTTCCGATTTGGGCTCGAGCTGTGCTATGTAAACCTTTTAAATAATTTATATCTTTAAACTCGCTCCGATGTAAAACCTCATGATCGAGCGGCTTTGGAAATGCTCTTCCTGCTCCAAATAAGGTGTGTTCGGTAAGCTCCTTTTTCAAATATTTTAGATTACCCTCAATAAAAGCCTCAGGCACGTCCAGGATGCTTAAGCACATCCGGCAGCCAATATCGACTCCTACTCCATAGGGAATTACGGCGTTGTCTGTCGCAAGGACTCCGCCTATAGGCAAGCCATATCCTTGGTGTGCATCGGGCATCAGAGCCCCACTAATGGCTATTGGCAACCGAATTGCCAAGTCCATCTGATCCGTCGCACCGACCTCTATTTCGTCGGCGCCAAAGGTAGAATAATCGCCGTACTCGGTGCTGAGCGCAATGTCTTCCGTATAGATATTTGCTTTTTTAATAAGTGCATTGGCTACGTTGCGGAGTATTAGGTCTTCCTTATATTTCAATGGATTAGCAATTACTTTACTTAAAATGGCTAATACTTCCTTTTTTACAAACGTTTCATAGTGAAGGTTGATAACCTCTAAAGCCGCTATCATGGCTCTGTCTTTTTCAAAGCCTATTGATTTGAGGTCATTCGCTCGTATCTTTAACTTCTTCATATATTCTTTTTAAAGATGAAAAATTATCCTCTATACTGGGGCAGTAACAAATTCATATGCATTATAATTTAATAACTAAGCAATAAAATCGTTTGATTAAGAAATTTGAATTGATTTCCTGGACAAATATTTTCAACGGCATAAAAATGAATAGTCTTATGCCTCTTCTTGGGGTCGTTTTTTTCCTTGCCATCTCCTTTGAAAAGGGCTTCTCACAAGCTAATTCAGAGGAAGCAATTATGCTTTCCGGAAAAGTGGTTGATACACTTAAGCTATCGAACCTAGCGGACGTAGTGGTGGTAAATAAAAGAACCAACAAGACGACCATCACCGATAAAGATGGAGTCTTTTTTATATTGATGAAAAAGACAGACACGATCTACTTCTATTATGTTGGCTATCGTCCTAAAAACTTTTACTTTAAAAGCGAAGAGCAACTGAAAAAGAAATTTCATGTCATATTTTTAAAGCAGGAAAGTCAATATTTAGAGGAAGTGGAGATTTCCTCAAAGAAGGAAAAGGAGAAGAAATTTCAATACCCTGACAACAGGATGCCGGCTACAATTGAGAATCCTATCTCGTTTATATTTGAAAAATATAGCAAGCGATATGAGCAGTATAGAAAAGTAGAAAAGTTAGAAAAGGAAAAATATTATAGGCAGCTTAAAGAACTAAGGTTTCAGCGCGACATGGTGCTAGAATTGACAGATATCTCCGAAAAGGATGTTGACAAATTTATGGATCAATGTCTTTTCACTGATGAGTTTTTAGAAACCGCTTCCGACTACGAGTTTTTGGTAGCGATCCAAAAAAAATACCGGCTTTATAAAAACCGGTATAAAAACAGATACTAGGGGTTAGTTTCACTGAAAGATTGTAATTAACTACCAGTCCTTCTTTTTCGCTGGGTCGTTATTTACTTCAGTGACTTTTTTCTTCATGCTTTGTATCCAGCCAATCATTTGCCCGAAGGTTTTATTTTTGACAGTCACCCAGTTACCAGGCACCATGCCGCCTCTTCCGCACTCTGGTTGTTGATTTTCTAGCTTGCCTCCATTTGCTGCCCCGTCAACGCCCTCATGAATGAAGTCCGTGGCTATGTATCTATATTTGCCTTCCTTGCAGAAAAACGAGTAGGTGAAGTTTACTTTAGCCTTGTCATTTTTTCCTGCTCTTGTGCTGGTGTATTCCATCGGAATATTGCCTTCATAAACAGCCTCCAACGCCGCGGCATCCTTAGATTTTTCATGGAAACCTTGGGCAAGGCACCACTCATTCAACACCTCGAAAAGAGATGCCGCAGTCATTCCCTTCGCCTCTACGACCTCGATCCATGTTACCTTTTTAGTACCCGGATCTATGGGTAAATTTTGAGCATTTAAATTGCTAACCAGGCAAAAGATGCCAAGGATAATTGAAAATGTTATTTTGTACATGGCGTGTTTTTGATTAAAAAAAAGAAACTGGTTGTGGGGAAATACGAAAAGACCACAAAAGAGGTTGGGAAAATTCGTGTAAAATGATACAAAATGAAGCCTTTGTAACTGAATGAAAAGATAGTTTTTGTAAACAACTTGGTAATTCCTAAGAATTGCTACCGGCAGAAGATCTTTTCAGCCGCAAGGGTCCACAATTTATCGGTACGTTATATGCGGTTGCCGATGGCAATAAGACCGATATTTTATAAAATTAATAAGATCGAAATGTAGAAGGAAGAAATTTAATTTAGTAGATAACAACGGTGTCTCATTCACTTACCAATTAAAACAACCCTTAGTGCCTACGACATCTCTAAATCTGTAAATTCCTTCCTGGAAATTCTGATTATAAGAGTAGTTCTTTGGGGAGTGCAACAAAGCTGGTTTCCAACGAGCTCGAAATCTACGCGACTTAATTCCGCCTGCTAAATTTTCTACAACTATTGGATAAGTTCATGGACTAAATCGCTTCCTCCGTTACTCGCCCGCAGGTTCCCATAATTGGATCTTGTTGCCCACCATGTCGAGAATATGGACAAATTTTCCATAGTCATAGCTCTCAATTAGGTCAACAATAGTCACCTTTTGTTTTATCAATTCTTCAACTAGGGCCTCTAAATTTTCCACCCTATAGTTTATCATGAAGTCTTTTGTTGAAGGCTCAAAATATGGCGTATTCTCGGCGAAGGGATTCAACTGGGTAATTCCCTTTTTGGAGCTGTCGTCGACTTGCCGCCATTCAAAACTGTTCCATATTGACTAGTATCAAATCCATGGTGGGTTTTATACCATTCATTGATTGCTTGCGGATCTTTACACTTAAAGAACACACCACCTATTCCTGTTACTTTCTTCATCTATTATATAGATATATATTATGGTCTTAAAAGTAAATTGAATGGCCTAAGCCGAATTTAGGTCTGCAATAAAGTATTTTTTGTTGCAAAGTATAATTTTGCAGCAGAGTTTTGATTACAAAGCTAATTCAGGGGTAAATTATTTTTAACACTCTATTATTAAATAAAGAATTGCTTCATTAAACAGAAGAAGTCTGCTAAATCCAATCGGCAATTTAAAACAAAAGGCTTCTATACCAACTCCCTCAAAGCCACTATTGTCAAGGAATAGCGATTGAAATCATATTGTCATGCTAATTTATCGACTGTGATTTGCTGCTATTTTGGAACCGCCCCTTTATCCTAGATAATCCTAGTAATATAAGACTTCACATGAAGGATTTTCAGTCTTAAATTTCTCTACTTTCTTAGCCGACAATTTTGTATTAAAACATTTCAACCTTCGTAATCCTTTGATTTCTTCAAGGGATTTGAGACTATTCACGTCTGTTGAGGAAAAGTCCAAGACCTTTAGGCTGGCAAATTTACTAATGGGTTTCAACTCTTTTACCTGCGTACCAGCACAGTTAAGTTCTTCTATCTGTACAAGGGTTTGTATCGTTTCCAAATCATTCACACCAGTGTTTTCTATGTCCAATACCTTCAACCCGGGCAGAGACTCCAAAGGCTTAAGGTCTTTAACAGGATTTTTGGGCATTCTTATAACCTTCAGAGTCGGGATCTTTCTCAACGGTTCAAGGCTACTTACTAAAGTGTTGGAAAACTCTAATACTCGAAGGTTGGTAAATTCCGTTATTGGATCTAGAGATTTTATCTGATTGCCTGTAAGGCTTATAGAATCTAGCTTGGCTCGCAGGTGTAGTTGTATATTGCTAGGCTTGCTGTCTAGCGTAGTATGCTTCCGGAATGCAGACCTATAATCTTCTTCCAATCCCGACCACCAAGATTGCAGTTGAGATGACTTATATACTACCAGAGTTGCAGGGTGAGCATTGATAAAATCTTGTATCGCATTAGGAGCGAGAGAAGTATTGTCGCAGTTGACTCTTTTAAGATTCGCATTAGCAGCTAATGAAGCTAAATCGCCTACTGGCGTTGAAGAAAATTCTACAACCTCTAAGCTATTGAGGGTTGACAAGGGCGCTAAAGATTTAACCGAGGTGTTGTTTAATTTTATCTCTTTTAAACTTATAGCTTCTTTTACCGGAGTAAGATCATTAATAGATTTTGTACCTGATAGGTCTAAGCTAGTAAGATTCGCGATACCGGCAAGCTGCTCCTTGCTAGGGTTGTCTCCCGAATTTAAAGCCTTTCTGTACATTTTTTTCCAATCCTCTGAAAGGCCTGTCCACCAAGCACTCATCCCTTCAGATCCGTAGATAACTAGAGAGTTCGGTTTCGCCTTCATGAACTGTGCCGCTTCGTCCTTACTTACTTTCGAATTGTCACAATATATTTTTTCGATTGAGGGAGAATTCTTCAGCGGAGCGATAGTTGCCAGGCCTGTATTGTTGCAGAATAGCACTTTCAGGCTTTTTAAATTTTGCAAGGGCGCCACATCTATAACCTTAGTGCCTGAAATATTTATTTGTTGTAATGCTGACAACTCCGCCAATGCCGCGAGGCTTTCAATTTTGGTTTCAGCCAAATTGAGCACTTCCAAATTTTTAAGATTTTTAAGCGGCTCTAGACTCACAATATTTGTTCCTACGGCTTGAATGTCTTTTAACGTAGTCAGATTCGCAAGTGGCTCCAACGAGTCGACCTGAGTTTTATTCATTTCTAACTTCTCTAACCGTGTAAAAATCGCTAAAGGCGCTAACTTACTGATAGGTGTGTTGTTTATGTACAATTCTTTCAAGTTACTAGAGTACTTAAGCGGCTCCAAAGATGCGACCTGAGTATTGTCAACACTTAGCATCTCCAGCTTTGTCATATTTCTAAGCGGAAGAACATTGGTCACACCACTTCCAGAAATATTTAGCTCTTTAAGTTTGCTCAGTCTATTAAGAGGTTCAAGGTCTAAAATTGACTTGGTATTGGAGATGTCAATTTTGTCCGTATTGGTAAGTCTGGTAAGTTGGCCATAGTTGAGGCTATCACCTGTCCCTCCTATTTCCTTATTAAAGACAGTTTTCCAATCGACAGAGAGGTCTTTCCACCATTTTCTCAGCTCCTCTTCTTCTGAAAGTTTGGTAGTGTAAATGCTGGCGATCTTTAAATCTTTTTCTTTTAAATTGATATTTACCTCAATGTAGCGTTTTCTATTGCTGTTGATCGCCTCATCATTAATAGTAACGCCTTTCAAATTTCTAGTCAAAGTAACCTTAAAGAAAACTCTGTCTTTCTCATCTACGAAGTGCGCGATGTCTTCTATATTGAATTCAAATTTTACATTCTTAAAGAAGTAATCTACGTCTTGAAGGTAGGATTGAATGTTTTTGTAAGTAATGACTTTTCTACTTTCATCAAGATCATCTTCGACCTGTACTTTTGAGTCTTTGAAATATTTAAGATAACTTTTATTGATTAAAACATCTTTATCACTATTTGAAGTGCTATCGTTCCCAATTGTGTTCAACGAAAATTCAAAAATGGATACTATTTGTTTTACACGCTGGCGATACTGCTCCAGCTCTCCCGGAGCAAACTTATTGTCCGCACTTAGCCCATCTGAGGATGGTTTTGATGAGGTTGTTTTTTTGGGAGCGGGCTTTTTTGTTGTCTTCTTTTGAGAAAATGCAGGGGTAATAAATAGTGCAGCTAGTATAAAAATGTGCACAAAAAATCTAATGCTTTTATTCATGTTGATTATAAATTTGTTGGAGCAGAGTTTCCTTGTCTTTCGCATTTGAAATCTTTGTTAGTTTAGAGATCAACCAACCAGTGTTGTATCCGCTTCTATTAAATTCCTGTAATTCAAAGTACCAGTTGTTCACCTGCGTGAAATGAAACTTCACCTTTGATACCGTTATGAATTTAAGGTTTCCCTTTTTTATTTCGTTCAAAAAGAGTGTTAGATGATCAGGGCTAAACTCCTTAGAAGTGTAGTTCTCTATGTTATCCTTGTTGCTTTGTATAGCCTTATGAAGATTCATAAAGTCTAACTCATGGCTTAATGGATGCAGAAAGTATTTACTTCCGGTCGTATCCTTTTCAAAAGATTTATCGAATGGAGGAAAGATTATTTTCTTAATTATCCATTTGGTACCAACACCGGCATCTTCTAACTCAAGGAACATGGTAAGCTTATCCTCCTTGCCATTCCAGGAAAATTTCGTTGTAATTTGTGAAAACCAACCACCACCATGAAAGTCTAGGTATACTGGTTTGTCTTTGGTACTAACGGCAGCAATAAATTGACTGGTGATTTCCTTAGTTAAAGCAGGATTTTGCGAGTCAAACAACATTTTCAAATACTTCTCCCGTGTTTTAGGATCTCGGTATTCCTTGTCTTTGTCGTAATAACGGGTACCATCAACGGCCTCCTCATTATTGAACCTGCGGAAAAATTGATTTACCTGTTTTGTCTCAGCATACAATGCCCTTTCGTCCTTAGGGGCATTGCTTATATTCTGAGCGATTAGGCCTTGTTGAATGAACAAGAGGAAGAAAATGTTTAAAATTTTACTTCCTCTTGTGGTTTTAATCTGCATGTAATTATTCAGTTTTGCCATCAGGCATTAATATTATTGTTTTGTCTCAGCAACTCTGATATCACCCAAAAGCACATCCCAGAATTCTATCATTCTACCGCTAATTTGAGTCTTCTTCTTTTCAACATAAACAGTAATGTCTTTTTTCGTAACATCTTTATATTTCATGCCTTCATTGTTTGTACCTTCAAATCTTTGATAGATGGTTATAACACCGACATATCGTCCGTCCGGTTGTTTTTGAAGATCACTTATGTACTGGATATCATACCAGTCGATGTTGACCTTATCATAATTTAAAGCCATTAATCTTTCAAAGTATTTCCTTATGGTGTAATATTTGATGTCTTTGCTTGTCAACGACGAAACACCAATTTCAGCATCAGGTGCAAATAACTCCGAAGCACGATCTATAACTCGGTTTGCCTCTGAAAAAGGAGTTTCTTTGTTACCAACGATACTTATATACTTACTTAAATCCCTTACTTTTTCCAATGCAAGTGAATCTATCGCATGCTTTCTCTCAGGGCTTACGTCATCCTTTACATTCTTTGCTGTACCAGTCTGAGCGGAGGCGTTCAAAAAATTTACAAAAGCTAAAGCAATTATAAATACTATTTTCTTTGTGAGCATTTTCATTATTCGGTGATTAAAGTAATTTCTTTTATTTTTCCATTGTCATCAAATACCATGCTATCAATTTTGTTAGCACTTTTCTTTTGATCCTTCAAGTATTCTAAATACTTCTTAATGGTGGTTGGCTTATCGTAGTCTTTGATATCGCCTGTTTTCTTAATTACAATTAACAATGGTGATTCCGGCGAAGAAAACATGTTCAATGCTTCTGATATACTTTGATTTGCGGCTTCAACGCTTCCAGCACCCGCTATTTGTTGGAAGTAGTTTTGCAATTTTCTAGATGGTTCAGCCTTTGCTCTAGCTCTCTCATCTTCTTCCCTTTGCAATCTTTCTGCCTCTTCTCTTTTTCTTTTTTCTTCTCTTTCACGTGCTAATTTCGCTTCACGTGCCTCCTGCTCAGCCTTGGCCTTCGCTGCTGCAGCTGCCTTTTTTGAACTTTTACAGCTGAATGATCCTGCGCTGCAAGCAAGTAATAGGGACAGCAAGATTATGTTGTTGAAAGAAATAAACTTTCTGGCAATGCTCCTTTCTGCATATTTCGAGGCAGATGAGTTGGCGATGGTTTTTGGTATCATAAAATTTGTAATGCGGTTTTCTTTTTCTTTTTAAAAATTGACTAAAAATATACGGTCTTAAAACTGTGCCAAAAATATAATGTTTTGAAACATGATGCAATATAACAATATTTATGTCTCTTGATCATCTAACACAAAGTCTTAAAATCCCTCTATGATCAGCTATTGTATAATGGTAGTTTAACTGAAATGTTTAATAAGGATGAATTTTTATCAATCAGGGAAATTTCTAAATCATTTGAAGAAATCGGCCCGAGGGTGTTGAATAACATAACTTTTGACGTTGAAGAAGGAAGTGTATTTGCGCTGGTAGGTGAAAGCGGTTGCGGGAAAACTACCTTATTAAAGATAATAGCCGGGTTGGAGGATGCGACAGCTGGCGAAGTTATTTACAAAGGTAATAAGGTCTTAGGCCCATCCTCTAAACTTGTTCCTGGGCATATTGGAATTAAGATGGTATTCCAAGACAGTGCCCTCCAACCTAATTTCACAGTACAGGAAAATATTCTATACCAGCTTAAGCACTTCAATAATGGTTATAAATCAGATAGATTGGAGGGTGTAATAAACACCTGTGGACTAGATAAGCTTAGACACAGGCTACCAAGACAGTTGTCTGGTGGCCAAAAGCAAAGGGCTGCAATAGCTACTGCTTTAGCTGATGAGCCGCCACTCCTCTTGCTAGACGAACCGTTTTCCAATTTAGATCCTATCAATAAATTTGAGATCCAAAATATAATGTTAGACTTAGTTCGTATTTCTAATACGACGGTCGTTTTAGTCACCCATGACATTGAAGATGCCTATCATTTGGCATCAAATATCTGTCTTTTGTCAAATGGCGAAATGCTTCAGATTGGAACTCCTAAAACATTGTATCAAAAACCAGTGTCCCCACAAGCAGCAAGATTGACCGGCATGGTGAATTTTTGGCCATCTGATCTTGAAGGAATCAGCATTTCGACCAGGGGATCCTACTTAGCTGGAATAAGGCCGGAGCAGATAACATTTTGCAAGGAAAACGATAAAATTTCGGACGGTACCGTTATATCGCACAAATTCATGGGCTCCTATTATCTATCTTATGTTAAAGTAAGTGAGGAATTTAGGCTTTTTGTGAGTTCGACGGAGGCACTGTTGAAGCCTGGCCAAAAAGTCTATTTAAATTTTGACCCGAAGACAGTGATTAAATTTTAACTGTGGGCTTTGCCATGACCTTGCAGCGTCAGTTTTAAAAAACAAGCTTCAACCTATCATGTTATGTTTTCATGGTTTATAAAAAAATAACTATCTATTTTTCTTTAGTAATTGCCCTCAGTTGTGCCTTTTCTTGTGGCTTCAAAAGAGTTACAAAGACAAGCAACATAGCTTACGGAACGAAAAATCTTTCAAAGCAGGAGTTAAATGTATTCTCTCCCAAAAATTCGATCAACTCAAACCCAGTATTAATTTTTATACATGGTGGGAACTGGAATTCCGGTAATAAGTCCTTGTATAGTTTTTTAGGGAAAAGGTTTGCCAAAAAAGGGGTTGTAACAGTTGTGATTGGTTATCCCTATAGTCCAGAGGCAAACGTGAATGATATGGCGAATTCATGCGCATCGGCGGTAAACTGGGTAAGTGATAATATTACAAGATACAGTGGGAGCCCTGACAGGATCTATGTTTCTGGACATTCTGCGGGGGGCCATCTGGCGGCATTAATCTCACTTCGAAACGAGTATTTCGACTCACTGAAAATGTCGAATCCAATTAAGGGAGCTATTCTTATTGACGCAGCCGGCTTGGATATGTTCGGCTATTTAAAGAAAGAAAATCTACCAAAGTCACATCATTATTTAAAGGTCTTTGGCGATGAGCCCGCGGTGTGGAAAAGTGCCACGCCTCTGTACTATTTGAAGGGAATTATGCCCCGGTTCCTGATTTATCAGGGAGAAAAAACCTATCCTTCCATAAAAGATAGCAACCAAAAATTTGTAAAAGAGCTTGGGAAATACGTGGAGCCGCAGTTCAAAATTTTAAAAGGGAAAAAACATGTACCGATGATTACCCAATTTTTTAATTCTAAGAATCCATTGTACAATGAAATTATAAACTTTATGCAATAGCGCAAAATTGCAATAGCGATAGAAGTGGAAACCCCGCAGGTCCCGACATTTCTCGGGAACGAGGAGTTGTAACGAATAGCGCGGTGCCGATTTTCCGGCAATTGCCCTCATACTTTTTGGAAAAAGTCCAACATAAAATTAGTTTCTTTTTAAGAGCGGAGGTATGCTTTTGTAATTTATTTTTTATTCATCGGTTTAATAAATAACTTCGAATCCCAAAAAACATCTACCCACACGACAGGTTTGGTTTATACAATAATTTATGCAAAATACGCTTTCTTTACAGGAATTTACATTTGAATATGACGCTACAGAATTGCCACCTCCGTACGCTCATTTTCTTAAAATATCAGGCTCTATAATAGATAATGCTGTCGCTGTAAATACTGAGTTTCACTATACGGATAGAGAAGAACTTTCTGAGGAAGACATTCTTGCCGAAGGGTTTACTGCGGACGACGACTTTACATGGTCGGGAGAGTTGCCCTTGATTTGGAGAGATGTGCTTGAGGCGCTTCCTTCCTCGCCTAAGGAGGGGAAATGGGACTCTATAGCGACTATAGAAGTAGAGTTAGTTGATAAATTTCAAGGAAACCAGGTCATAAGAAACGACAATAGGTATTACTATTTCTCCCAGGAATTGCTACAGGCTTCACTAGAAAAAAGTGGACGAGAAAAACCGTTACAAATAAACTATTGTACAGTCCAGAAAAATAATACTTTAGAAATCTCAAGGTTTTCGCTACACTTCTCATTTACCGAAAGGGCTGCAAAATTAGCAGATCTTGCGTCTGATAAATCTATCACATTGGGTTGGGAGGCTGGGCAGGCTCTGCTAAAGAAAATTTTTATGTTAGACTTTATCCCGGAGCAAGCTGACGAGCAATTGCCATCTGTACCGGGCGATTATATAGACCCGGGTGACGGACTGTGGTACAAGTTGAGCCATGCCGCCTTGAACCCAGGAAAGAAAGACATAGCAAAGGGCTTAATTGAGGAATTTTCAATACTAAATGAATCCTTTAATAAATAGGTGCAAGCACAGTAGACGAACTTTTGATTGCAATCTCCAATTAAGTCAAAGGCCAATTAGACCGAGGCCAATTGTCAAAAATCATTAGGCGGGTTTGAAATTTCCTTTTATCTCACTGATCTCCTCTTTTAGACTATGAACCATCGACGCCAAATTGTGAATTGAGACGTCGGCAGACGGTAGTTCTGTACTTAAAAAGGCTTTGGCTTCCCAAGCTTCTAATAAATCATCGATATTAAGATTATAAGATTTGTAGGCTGGGTTATCAGAGCTGAGTTTAATTATCCCTTCTGTTTTTACAAGGTTCTTAGCACGTTTGTAGACTATCCCTTCGTTGCGGGTGAGGAAAATGTATGTCTTATCATCCTTAATATTAAACCAGTTTTCTACATACTGACCGATAATAAAAGTACCAGAAACTAAAGGCAGCATTGAATCTCCTTTAATCTCGAACGCTCTAAAGCTGCCGTTAGTAAAAATTGGTAGCTGAAAACTAGGCAAAGTTTCTATGTATTCGGTATCAGAATATCCATTTAGATAGCCAGCTGCAGCCTTTTGGGGGATTAGGATAATCTTTTCGTTGTCGTCCTTGTCAACTTTTACAGACAATACTCGTAATCTTTTTCCATCGATATCTTTTCTGATTAGCTTCTTTTCAGAAGTTGTGTCCGTATAATCTTCGCTGATAAGATTGTCTACAGAGACTTCCAAAACATGAGACATTTTAATTAAATTAGAGACTCCTGGCTCTGCCCTACCCTCCTCGTAAGCTCCCACGAGCGACCTTTTGATAGACAGCCTCTCTGCCAACTGTTCTTGGGTTATAGATAGTTTCTTTCTTAAATGTTTTATATTATTACTTAATAATGTTCCCATTTTGCTTATAAATTGATATCATCTAATTTCAACAATGAAAATTTGAATCAGATAGATAATTTTCTTAAAAATAGTGAATTAAGTATTATTACTAAAATATTTAGTAGGATATTTAATAATTTAGCTTTATATCATACCATATATTCCCGTTTGATGTTAAAAATTGTATTTTTTATTGCCTTTTCAGTCTTTCTTTACGCATGCAGGGAGGACGGTACATCGAAGACAAGTGATTCGCAAACCATCAGAGAAGCTCCTTCCCAGTCAGTTCTTTTAAAGGCTGATTCTACGATTCAATTAGATGGTCTAACGTATAGCAATTTTGAAATTGACACATCGAAAGTTGGCAAGGATATCCATGGGGTAACGTTATCGATGGATGTTTCAGTTGCTCAAAATGTCTTAGAAGGCTTACCTAAATTGGGGTACGAGGGAATTTTCTTCGATCTGGAATGCCATGGAAATTCTGGCAACCGATTCGCTTGCAAAAGGGTTGTTCCCGGCAAGGAACGTGTTCATGTAAACAAGGGTTTTCTATTCGCTAAAGCCGGAAGCCGCCGATTGTCTTTTCAATTTCCTTTTAGAAATTTAGAATTGGTAGAAGGCGAACAGGAAATATATCTGACAGTACAGGCACTGCCGGTAAAGTATGTAGGCGATAGCGCCCACAGCGAGTACAAAAAAATAAAGAAGATAGGATCTAGGCCCATTTCATTTTACAGGGTTAAATGTCACGTCAAGGCGCCTTCCCTACTGAGAATAACTGTATGTATAAATGAATTTTCTGTAGACAGGAAAAAAGCCAGGGCTGACAAATACGATTTCAGTGTTGGAGGAAAAGGCTACCCAGATCCTTTTTGGGAAATAGTATGTGGTGACGATGTAGTATTCTACTCGAAAGAGGTTAAGAATTCGATGGAATATAACATTAAAAGCTGCTCAAATAGTTTTTATTGTTCCAAAGAGGACATCATTAGAATTAACTTCTTAGACTTTGATAATGGACCTTTTAATACCCAGAACGACCTGATAGAAAGCTGGAGTACGAAGGCTTTAAATCTGCCAACTAAACTACAAATATTGTCATTTGGAAATATTTCAAAATTGGTAATCAGGGCTGAGATTGAAAATATGGCGACTATAACTCTTGACAAGAGGCACAAAAATAAGTAGACCGACCTCCTACCGTCTTCATCTCAATTACTCCATTTTTTCGAGGGCAATCGAGGCCCTTTTCTCTGCTCGAGGTGAGCCATGTTTTTGGAAGGTTATCTCTGTCGGCGTTCAGATCTATCGATTTGGTTAATACCTTTTCTATATTCTTAAAAATAGCTGTCAGATCCTTATCAGATAATGTACCAATGGGCTTTTCAGGGTGTATGTATGATTGGAAAAGTATTTCATCTGCATATACATTTCCTATTCCGGCTATATTGGATTGATCCATTAATACAGGTTTTATTCTTCCCCGTTTATTGTTAGCAATCATTTCCAAAAATGATTTTTTGCTAACATGAAGGGCGTCAGGTCCAAGATCTGACTTTGCGATCAAATCATCCTTATCAGCAGCGAAGCTTATCCTTCCGATCTTCCTACGGTCAGAATAAAACATGAAACTTCCGTCGGCAAACTCGAAAATACAATGGGTGGAGGCAGGTTTTTCCTTTACATTTTCGGTGTAAAGAAGCTTGCCAGTCATACCGAAATGTATGGCAAGCAGCGTAGACTTGTCGACAGTCACCAGCAAATACTTACCGTACTGCTGAGCCTTTTGGAAGGTTTGGCCGACGAGCAAATCATTTAGCTCCTTTTCTGATGTCTGCTTTAAAATCTTCGTATCCTTTACCTCAACAGACTTAATCTTTTTACCGAAGCAGTACTTATTAAAATATCTTTCCGCTAAAACAAGCTCTGGAAGCTCTGGCATATTGAACCTATTAAAATTTTTAACCCACTTAACTTGTTCGTCTGTTATAAAGGAGTTTAAATAGAAAATGTTTTATCTTAGTTTAATAAGGCTGTGATATCCTCTATAAGTTCGGGGTCACTTGGCCGCTTTGCACTTGGGTCCTTAATATTGCCCTCCTTATCGATAAGGATAAATTTTGGAATGCCTTGGACTTTAAAGTTTTTCGAGATGTCGCCCTCTTGGCCCTTACTTGACAACAAATGAACTCCATGAATTTCTTTCTTTGCCACCATTTCCTTCCACTTAGCGGCATCTTCGTCGATAGAGACGTACAGAAAGACAACATCCGGATTGCTTTCAAATCTTGCCTTTAGGTTTTTTGATTTATTTATTTCAGCAATGCAGGGTGCGCACCAGGATGCCCAAATGTCCATATATACGACCTTTCCTTTAAAGTCGCTTAATGATACTTTTTTTCCATTGATGTCTGTGAGAGTGAAGTTAGGTGCAGGTTGTCCCGGAAGACAGTCCTTTGCTATAAAAGCGGTTGAACCCACAGTGAGGCAGAATAAGGTAGCGAGGAAAAATAATTGGTTGTAAATATTTCTATGGTTTTTCATAATTTAATATTTTAATATTAACTGTGGTTGCAATGAAAGAGTTTGCTGAGCCAAATATAAATGGAAATAACAACTAAATCCCTACAGGCGCTGCATGGCAATAAAGTGAGAGTAAGAGTTTGTGGAATTCATGTCGTCGACAAGAAGATATTACTTGTAAAGCACAAGGGTTTAGGACCGCAAGGGATATTATGGGCTCCACCAGGCGGAGGTATTGAATTCGCTGAAACACTATCCACAGGCTTGCGAAGGGAAATGTGGGAGGAAACAGGGTTGAAGGTAGTTAAGGAGGAATTTTTGTTTATCCATGAATTTATAAATGAACCATTGCATGCAATAGAGTTGTTTTTCAAAGTTGAAACTACAGACAATAAAATATTGCTGGGCTTCGACCCTGAATACGATGAACAAATGATTTCTGACGTAAAATATTTTGGCGAAGAGGAAATCTTTGGGGACGATCCCTCAATGTTTCATCAAATATTTAAAATTACTAGCTGTTTTAATGAAATTTTGGCGTTAAAAGGGATCGTTAATGGTTGATCGAGTATCTTTATATTTATTTTAATGGTTAAATGAAAATTTTTAATGTCTGAACAAAAGAACACCAGCTATAGACTTAATAAAAAAATAAAAGACGACAATTTCAATGTCGATCTTATTGGCACCTATGGTCTCTCCTTGCAAATCAATCATTCAATCTTTAGGTTCTGTGTGACAGATTCGGAGAAGAACCGTTGCCTTCTTTTGGAAGATTATGAGTTATTAAAGATTAACTCCACCGAAGAACTGATCTCTCAGTTGGAGCTGATCTTTGATGACAACCATATTTTAAAGGCTGGATATTGGAAAGAAATAAAACTGGCCATTAAAAATCCAGAATTTAGCCTGATACCGGACTCCCTGTTTGATAAGAAATATTTGAAGGAATATTTATCTCTAAACTGCCAGCTGACAGACAAGGAAAATGAGGAAATTTTATACTATAGACAAAATAGTACAGAGGCCGTCAATATATTTAAAGCAGATGGAAAAATTATTGATTGGTTTTTGAAATCATACCCTTACCATAACATTACAGTAATCCATCATACATCCTCCTTAATAGAAGGCCTATTACAAAATTATGTTAATAAAGACGAAAGGTCTGTGTTTGCATATATAGAGAATAAATTGCTGACATTGGTAGTAGTAAACAATCGAAAGCTTGAATACTGCAACTCCTTTCAATTTATCTCCACCGAGGACTTTGTGTATTATGTAATGCTTGTATATGACCAGCTACAGCTCGATCCCAATGCTCATGGTCTAACCTTATGGGGCGACATTGCTGCTGATTCTCCCATTCATCAAAAGTTGTATAAATACATAAGACATTTAAAGTTTGGCAATAAGCCTAAGTCCATGTATTTCGGGTACCATTTTGACGAGATATTTGACCATAGCTTTTTCGACCTTTACAACATGCATCTGTGCGAGTGATTACGGGCAACGGGAAAAATTAATTTCAAATAAAGTATTACTATAGATGAAGCGCGCACTGTTTCCAGGATCTTTTGACCCATTTACGATTGGTCATTTTGATATAGTATTGCGAAGTCTAAAGCTAGTAGACGAGGTAATAGTAGCGATTGGACACAACACCGCCAAATCGCGGTACTTTCCATTAGATCTTCTTATTCCCAAAATTGAAGAAGCTTTCAAGGATACACCACAGGTGAGAGTGATGACCTATCAAGGCTTGACAGCCGATTTTGCTAAAAAAATGGAGGCTAATATTCTAATTAGAGGTCTTAGAAATACTACCGACTTCGAGTATGAAAAGGGAATATCGGAAGGAAATAGATTTTTGTGGAGTGAACTTGAGACGGTTTTTATCCTCACTAGCCCGACACTTTCCACCATTAGCTCTACTATTATCCGTGACATCCATAAATATGGTAAGGATGTCAATTCCTTTTTACCATATAGATTGTGATCATTTTACGATTGCCTATACTTTTTTAAAGTTCTTATATTCTCCTATCCTCCATCCCGTTAGTCTCTCAATAAACATCAATACTCCATATCTTAGCGAATACTGTTTCTTGTTCAGGTCAAATTTAAAATCCCAAGATTGATTTTGCACCCTGGGCTTCATCACAGTGGGGTGTGTGCCTTTAAATAAGGCGAGCGAGTCTATAAATGAATAGTCGAAGGTTTGGCCGTCGCTCGCTTCTTGGCTTGTTCCGCCATTCCATAAAGTATGGAAATAATTTGATTTTCGCTGTTGGAATATGGGATTTTTCACCCAGCCATAATGGTAAATATAGGCATCAATTTCCTTTACTTTCAATTTCGAGTTGTCCCGTTTGCGAAATCCCTGGGCATCCCTATAGGAGCGGATATTCTTGTTGTTCTTTATTATTCTGATCTCTCTCCGGTACCACCTGCGTGAATCTCCAACATACTCATAGGACCCAAAAAAATGCTCGTATTGAAAGAGTAGCCCGTCCACATCCTTGTCATTCTTATATTTTACCATTGCATCCTTGATGATAGGAAGGTATTTTTCGTGAACAACCTCATCACCTTGTATATAAAAAGCCCAATCGGTATCTGAAGGAATGGAATCAAACGCCTTATCCGTTTCCACCGCCAAAACTTTACCATCCTTTTTCAAAGTGTCATCCCAAGTAGTTCGGGTGATCTTTATCTTATCGGAGTTAATTCCTTTAATTAAAGATTCTGTGTCGTCCTCCGAGTTACCTAAAGCTAACTGAAAATCGTCGCATATAGGAAGTATAGATGTGATTGCTTCAACTATTGGATAGTCATATTTTACTGCATTCCTGATAAAACTAAAACCTGTGACTTTCATTTTTTTTATTTAATGCTGGTGTAATTGCCACCTTTTTTTTCATTTTTCTAAAAGCTTTACATGAAGAAAAGGCAGCAAATATATTGGTCCCGAAATGACATCTCATTACCTACCCCCGGTCTAGCAGAGAATTCATATTTGGGTATTAATTTTTAAAATTAAAAATAATTACCTACTTATCTCAAAGCAGTAGCAATTGACTATTGTATTCCTCAAAGTTTTTAGTGTATATCAATAAAAAAACTGATCAAAATAATACCTTTGCTTTAAATAATAAGAACCTTGCAGCCAATCATAAATATTGCTGAGATCTGCGCTCAAAAGTCTGTAAGATCTGTCATTCTTTCTCCAGGCTCACGCTGCGCGCCTTTAACCTTAGCTTTTGTAAGACATCCCGATATCATCACCAAAACAATAAGCGATGAGAGATCGGCCGCTTTCATTGCGCTAGGGATGGCCTTGCAAACTAGGCAAACTGTGGGACTCCTCTGCACCTCTGGCACGGCAGGCTTGAATTATTCACCAGCTGTTGCAGAGGCTTTTTGCCAACAGGTTCCTTTGATTATATTTACTGCAGATCGCCCACCGGAGTGGATCGACCAGTTGGATGGCCAGACAATAAGACAGCAAAATTTATTTGGCCGAAATGTAAAGGCAAGCTATCAATTACCTGTTGATTATAATCACCCCGACGCAGCGTGGTATATTGAAAGAATTTTATCAGAAGCAATCAATCAAGCGGAAGAATATCCAAAAGGTCCCGTACACATTAATGTTCCTCTTCGCGAACCTTTATATCCCGAAACGATAGAGTTTGACGAGGGGGTAAAAATTATTTCGACGTTTCCGGGTAAAAAAACTCTATCCCTGGACTTACAAGAAAGGTTACAGACCGAAGTAAAAAGTTTCAAGAAAATCCTTATTGTTGCTGGGCAAAATAATCCCAACCCCCGATTGACCGAGGTTATAGCAAGAATTTCTA
>DASVUU010000093.1:0-17263 GCA_036386935.1 Cytophagaceae bacterium
ACCTCCTAAAGAATAACCGTTGTTGGTATTTCCGTTTGAAGGATCGTACACGTATCCTAAGTCACTGCGATGAGGTCGGAACATACCGCTGATCCCTTGTCCACTAATAGAATAAAGATCATAGGTATAATTGGTGACTGGGAGTCGAGGTGTGTTTAGTGTGTATGAGCCATCTTTTTCTCTATTGTAATCATGCAAAGCGTTTGGATTGGCAACACCTTTTTCTGAGTTAAAGTATCCATAAGCAGGCTTCTCCTGCGAACGTTCAGCCAAGGCCTGCTTGCTATAATATCCTCCAATCATCACCATTCCATCTATTCCGATGAAAGCTCCACCCAGCTTGGCATTCAAAGTGATAGATGTATTTTCCATCGGCATTTGAATTTGAGGCACATAGGTCTCCATGCCAAATGACAAGTAGGGATCAAAACCCTGCGTGGTACCATTGGACATATTCAGTGCTGAACCAAAAGAAATTGATTTTAAGCCCGCACGAGAATTGAAAGACGTCGAAGCACTTAAAGAACCAACTGCTTTGAAGGCAGGCGACGCTTCTTTGGAATCTTTATCCTTTGTTTTAAATTCAAATGAGACGTTGGGTGATACAGAAAGTCCATCCTGGCTACTTGATTTGATCCCAAGACCCGCAGTTAGCGTACCTTTGTTTCCCTTAATGAGATTTATGCTTGGCGTCACAGTCTGATCCATAGCGAAACCGTTATAGTTATTGTAGCTCAATCCTAAGCCCATAGAAAGGCTGAACTCTTTACCAAAAACCTCCGGTTTTACACTCACCGTTACCCCTCCTGTTATATTAGGCTTGATATTAAACTCCTTCTTTATTATATCACCGTTAAAATCATCTGGAATACCCCTCATATTCCTGTTAATAACACCTGGATTAATGTTCCAGCCCAATCCTACCCAACTCGCTTCTTGGTCCATTGTAATTCCAGATTGGTAGCTCATATTAATAGGATATCCACCGACATCTAACAAAGGAATATTGTAGGAAAAATCACCGGTAAAAAGGTCTACCATATCGGTGTTGCTTATAGCCTGGAACGACTGCACTTCGGGTTGACTAGGGCCTGAGGTTAAGGCCATGGCGGCTAAAGGAAAAAATAATTGGAATACCAGATTTACAGCTAAAAAAAGAGCAATACTTCTGTATATTTTAAATTTTAGCATTGTTAATAATTTATAATTACTTAATTAGTTTAAATCTTTCAAGTGACAGACGGAATTGCACAGGACCTCTGACCATCAGATTGTTGAATTCTTGAATAATAAATATTGTTTCTCCCCTTTTGCATTGATTATTTCAAGTAAATACGGTTGGTCGTCGGCAATCAAAGATGACAAAGGAAGGCTTATCTCATTTAGTCCATAGACCTTGGCAGGGACTACGAAACTAGTGTTAGCAGTAGACCTTAACACAATTTTTCTCTTAGAGTCGTAAATGTTAAAATTCAACTTGCCAGGCAGGTATTCTTCATTGTAGACGAAGCGTAATACTTTACCCTTTATTATTACAGGATTGGTATTGGCGGCTCTATTCAGTAAAAAAAAGTTTGAGATTGGAGCTTCTGAAGCACTCTTGCCTAACGCATAGATTCCATAGTTGGAGGTAAAGTCAGATAAAGATAGCAGACCATTGTGAATAGAGGATGCTTGCGATTTCCATTGGCTAGTTTTGGCATCAAAATATAGAATATTTAAATCCTTCTCTGGGATAGAGCTGCAATTCTCCGTAGAAAATGAAAAGCTAGCCGTCCCAGGACCCTCTACCTTCTCAAGTTTCCAGTATTCGCAATTACTGACTGAGGTCTTGTCCTGAGTAGATGTTACTAAAGTTGGGTCAGCGTTAAAGTACTCAGCGGTCAACATCGTATACTGATTGGCATCCGATGCATATGTCACGGTAATTGGCTTATATAGGTTAACCTTACCTATAGGGAGTATTTGTGGTGATAGACTGCCCCATTTTTTGACGGGTCCATTTATAAAGCTTGCCGAAGAGCCACCATCAACAACACATGAGCGGTCTAAAGTGAGAATAGCCGATGAGGTAGTGTTTATATAGCCCTTGTTTAGTTCCAGGGAAGAGATTACGGTCACTGGTGTTTCTAAAGTTAAATTTCCCGAAGAGTTCATTTGCAGAAATTGAATCGCAGTACTTCCGGCATTTATGATCTTTTGATTAATTCCAACAAAATTTGCATATCCTCCAACACCCAATTTACCATTAGCTATAAGATTGCCCCCAAGGGTAAAGTTTCCTCCTGACATTAATTGAGGATTATTAATAGTAAGATCCCCTAAATGAGTTTCAGTGGATTTCCCATAGCCCTCCAAGATGGTCATTAAACAGTTTTTCTTGTAAATACAATTGTCCGAATAACCGTTCTTAGTCGTGACGGAGAGATTGGAATGGAAAGTATTTATTGTAAAATTCAATTTTTTGCAATTCACCTCTAAAGATGATTCGAAGGCACATCTCCTAAATTGTAAAGTTCCATGGCTACAGTTAAGTAACATCTTGTCATCTGGTTCGCCTCTTCGAGTGAAATCAAAAAGTGAAAGGGTGCCAGCGAAATCTGCATCAAAAATAAAGGTCTTTCCCTCTGCCATCAAAGACGAACCATTACCCGCATATCCGCCTATCTGTATCCCATGTCCTGGTGAAGTCAAATATATGTTGCCGTTAAAGGTGGTAAAGCTATTATTATAAGTCCCTACACCCACTCCAGATGATATACAATTTATCACTAGATCACCATTGAAAGTGGTCGACCCATTTCCATTGCTAATCCCAATCCCACCAGTGCCTCTTAGGTTTAGAGTAGTCCTCCCATTAAAAAAATTATTCTTTGAAAAATAGGAGGTGTTTATATTGCCGGTACTTTCCACATTTATTTCCACGTCAGACTCATAAGTGTCTCCATCTCCCATCTGTTGATAAGTGAGCGTGAGGCCGCCAGTTCCTTGATTGGTGATGATAGTAGGTTTCTTGTAAACATTGTGTCCATTAAAGAGGTCCCCACTGCTTCCATTTTTAATAATGGTAGTGAGCCCTTTAAAAATATTATGATTAAAAGACCACGAACCAGCGGTAAAATTGACGTCATTCTCAAAAATAGAGCTCGCCAAAGTAACGGTAGCTACATTAGACAAGCATTTTGCGAAGATTGTAGAAGAGACAAATCCACAATTCTCACCAATAAAGTTTAAGCCACCACCATAGACCGTTGACTTATTTATATCCGACTTGTTCGTAGTTGATAATGTATAAGTAGCTAAATCAATATTGGAAAGGTTTACTTTTAAGCTAAGTATAGTCCGGTCTTGATCTAAAATCGGTGCTAATAATTTATTATCTATCACAACCTCATCAAGTGCGGTCGGAACCCTATTCTTGTCCCAATTTCCAGAGTTCTCCCACGATGTATTTATTGCGCCAGTCCAGGAAATTATCTCCGCCTTTGAATAAGTGGCCGAAGTAAAAAATACCAATAAAATAAGGAGATACTTTATCATCAAAAATTAAATAATTAGGATTAAACTTAACGGTTATAATAATACAAATCTATGCCATCAATACTTTGCGGGATATGCTTCCATAGATCCTAACCTTTTAAACCTTTTGCAGTTGCATTTAGCTTTCTGATCGCTCCATAAGTCTTTATCTTTTAAAGAACCGGTCTATAGAAGCAAATCTTCGATAACAGTTCTAAATAATAAAAAGAACAGACGGATAAAAAAGTAAAGCGTCATTTAAAAAAGACGTTATAGATGAAGGGTAATTAAGCTTGAAACTTAAATATTGATTGCTTCAATTCTATTAGCTCGAATATAGGTAAGGAATTTATTGAAAGAAACTATTGACTCTTAAGGGAATATAAGGTCATGTAATATATTTTACAAAAATTAGTAATTTTTCTAATTTCGAAAGATTGGCTAAAGGCCTTTTGTAAGTAATTTATACAAATAGTGATATTTGTGATATTAATTATACAAATAAAAAAGGTTGCCAACATGTAAGTATAATTATACAAGCGCAAACGTTACATCAAAATCTTATGAATATCTGGCATTAATATGGCTAAGTTAAAGCATGATTCGCCTAATAATAGTTATAACTCTCGTTTATGGTTTTCCAAGTAATTCTTCAGCAAATCTCTTTTCTCAGCTTGATCTGAGAATGTTTGACGACGGACAGTTCACCTTGGTAATTGATAATCAACCATATAATACTCCTTCGAACCGATTCTTTTTGAAAAACTTATTGCCAGGCAATCACTTTTTGCAGGTGACAAGAACACTTTCCCACAGCGGCCCATTTAATAACTACGGTAGTCCCTATTTCTACTCTGGACTTATATCCGTTCCATATAATGTAAAAATACAGGCGTTCATCGATTCATATCGAGTGTTGAACGTTATCAGTATAGTTCCGTTCGGGTGCGGAGACGATCCGTTAGATTACAACGTGCCCTTGGCTAGCAATTCAGATAATATCTTTGATAGGAAATTTATTCTTCAAGACTCCACTTCTTATAAAGAGTTGATGAACTACGTCCAGTCTCAAGGGTCTTCTAGGGTGCGCCTTGTGGCTTTGAAAAGAGCCATCATTCCAAATAAAATTGCTTCCATCCAGGTTGCTGAATTGATGAAGTTATTAGACTTTGATAGTGAAAGGTTAGAATTTGCAAGGTTTGCTTATTATTTTACTGCCGACCGGTATAACTATTTCAGAGTAAGAGACTCCTTCATCTTTTCAAGTACAGCGAATGAATTGTCAAATCATTTATTTGATTATAACTGAAAAGTTTTTAAGTTATTTTTATTACTTTTGCAGGATAGAACTTTAAACATGAACAAAAGTATTGTGCAAAAAAGAGTGGATGCTTTCACTCTTACAGAGGTTTTAGTGGTGTTAGTTATTGTTGGAATCCTAGTACTGCTTGCGCTTCCAAATCTTATGCCTTTGATTTCCAAAGCAAAAAGCACCGAGGCGAAGGTCCAACTAGAACACCTTTACACCTTGGAGAAATCTTTCTTTTACGAAAAGTCAAAATACAGTACAGACCTAAACGAAGTAGGATTTATCCAAGAAAAACTAGTAAGCGAAAACGGAAATGCAAATTACAGAGTAGAAATTGCTGAAGCCGGTGCGACTGCCTTCCTAGCAAGAGCAACAGCGGTAGCAGACTTCGACGGCGATGGAACTTTCAACGTTTGGGAAATTGATCACGAGAAGAATCTGAAAGAGACAATACAAGATTGACTTCGTTATTGCTTGAACTTGTCATTATAGTCACGTTGTTTCTTGTCTTTTGGCAGGATAATAAAGACAGATCGGTGACTTTGCTACTGTTTCCCATTTTGATTTTACTCTTTTCAATATACACTCTCTCATTAAATAATATCTTACAAAGTTTGATCAATTTTACATCAAGCTGCTCATTCTTAGCCTTCCAGCTTATGATCTTGACCTTATATTTTTCTATTAAAGAGAAAAAGATGGTAAACATCACCAAAAAATATTTGGGGTGGGGCGATGTGTTATTTTTATTTACGCTTTGTTTCTTGTTCCCTCTTATAAATTATTTATTATTTTACTTATTAACGCTTTCGGTAGTAATAGCTAGACAGCTAATCATCTATTTAATCAAAAAACAGCCTTCTGGTAAAATCCCACTTGCTGGAATACAGGCATTTATTCTAGCAATGTTGTTTTTAAGCAATATATTATCGAAAACAAAAATTCCTTTCACAGATAGTGACTCTCTTCTTGCAATCTTAGCTTATGGTAGATAATAGCATTGTAGATTTGAGGGTCGAGGACCTGCAATTGCTTACCGCTGAGCAGGCATGGCACTATAGAATAATTCCGCTAACCCAAGATACAAACTCAATCACCTTCAATATTGATAAATCCACTCAGGATGGCAATGTAAACGAGATGCTGGAAATGATTTTTGGCAAAACCATCCTTCTAAAACCATTAGAAGCCGATGTCATCCAAAAGGCATTAAGTAAATACTATAGGAAAGAAGAGCAGACCCTTAAAACGAAAAATCTAACCGTAAAAAGTAGTTCTGAGGATTTCTTATCTGGACTTATCACCGAAGCTAAAGGACTTGGCAGTAGCGATATACACATCGAAACCTATGAAGGAAAAGGCAGGGTAAGAATTCGTATTGACGGCATGATGGTCGAAAGATACGTTGTTGACAAAGCCGAATACCCCGCTTTAGTTAATAAGCTTAAGATCATGTCAAACCTTGACATCGCGGAGAAGAGGCTACCCCAAGATGGGCGTATATTTTTTACCACGAATGGAGGAAATAAGTTTGATATTCGGGTAAGTATTCTTCCTACCCTACATGGCGAAAAAATCGTGCTCCGACTATTGAGCAACGATGCGACCAACATAGACATAAGAAAACTGGGCTTTTCCGAATTCGACCTTAACAATTTTTTGGAAGGCGTAAAACGCCCTAACGGTATTTTACTTATAAGTGGCCCTACAGGATCTGGGAAGACCACTACCCTATATGCAACTCTTAAAGTTCTTAATAAAGAAACGAGAAATATCCTTACGATTGAAGATCCGATAGAATATACGTTGGAGGGTGTAAATCAAGTACAACTTAAAGAAGCTATAGGTCTAAATTTCGCAAGCGCCCTGAGAACCTTTCTAAGGCAAGACCCCGATGTAATAATGGTGGGCGAAATTAGAGATCCTGACACGGCATCCATGGCGATTAGAGCGGCGTTGACGGGCCATTTAGTGTTATCGACTATTCATACAAACTCTGCATGGGGTACCATCTCACGCCTTGTGGATATGGGCATACCAGGTTTCTTAGTCTCAAACACCTTGAATACAACTGTTGCACAAAGACTATTAAGGCTTCTATGTAATTCATGTAAAAAATCACAACCTTTTAACGATAGTTTATATCCTCGCCAGTTTGTGCCCTTCCGAAAGGTACATGAACACTATGTCGTAGGTGGCTGTGATGCATGTTTTCATACAGGTTATAAAGGTAGAAAAGCCGTCTATGAAGTTATTCCAATTGATGCTGTTCTCGCTGATAAAATAAAAAAAGGTATCTTTGATATCTCCGATGATTTAAAAGAGCGAGGAATTAAAACACTTGCTGAGAACGCTTTTGAACTGTTTGAATCCGGTCAAACCTCATTAGAAGAAATATATCCGTTATTATTTAATTTTTAATAATCCCAATGCGAAATTTTATTTTTATTGTTTTGCTGTTTAGCACCAATTGTCTTTTTGCTCAGCAACAAGATAGGTTTGAAGTATTGGAACAACGGCTGCGGGACCTAGCTAGCCTGTCCCCGGGTCTGAACGAGACAGCTGACTACTCTGTATCCGGAGGGTCGATCCAAGAACTATTGAAAGCCCTGGCTGAAACCCATAACCTAAACGTAAGCGTTGATCCAGGATTAAACTTTAAGGTGTATAATAATTTTACTGGCGAGAAGGTTTATAACATTTTGATTTTTTTAGCAAGGGAATATGATTTAGACATACGGTTCGTGGGGTCTATTATGTCATTTTTTAAGTTTAACGCACCGGTAGAGACGCCAAAGATTTTCATTAAAGAGATTAATGTAAAGTACAATTCATACAATGACCTGCTAAGTCTCGACCTAAGGAATGACACGTTAAGGCAGGTCTTAAGGAAGATTGTTCAATTGTCTAAGAAAAATGTCATTGTCACTCCTGAAATGCAGGATAAACCAATCAATATCTACGTCGAAGACATGCCCTTTGAAGGAGCATTGGAGAAAATGGCTTTTGCAAATAATTTATCAATCATAAAAAATCCAGATAGTTCGTTTTTAATTAAAAGCATTGCAGAAGGAGACGTAGCAGGACTTTCCAATCCACTAATAATCGACAAGAAACAAAATAGAATAAAAAGGCAGAACCAGATGAAGGCCCAGAGCATCGGAGCAAATACGGCAAACTTTACTCTGGAATCAAATAAAGACTCTCTGGGTAATCATCTTATTTCAGTAGATGCTACAAACACTCCTTTGGTTGATATTATTAAAGCTGCTTCCGAAGAAACGGATTTTAACTATCTCCTTTATTCTGAAATAAAAGGTACTACCACTACAAAAATAAACAACGTGTCTTTCAATGAACTCTTGGGATATATCTTCCAGGGAACAGACTATACCTATAAAACTGATCAGGGAATATATCTCATCGGCGAGAGGAAGTTAGAGGGGTTGCGGGCTACAAGAGTCTACCAGTTTAAGTACCGATCACTTGATGCAATAAACGAACTAATTCCTGCCGAAATAAAGAAAGGGGTGGAAATCAAAGATTTTAAAGAGTTAAACTCAATACTCCTTACCGGTTCTTTGCCTCAAATTGATGAAATTATTGCCTTCATCAAACCGTTAGATAAACTTGTTCCTATGATCACCATCGAGGTGATCTTATTAGATATAAGAAAAGGGAAGTCAATTTCTACAGGTATTAAGGCTGGGATATCAGACAGCGTGCAAAATAAGGCCTCCATCCTTCCCGGCCTAGATTTCACGTTTAATGCTAAAACCATCAATGACTTCTTAGGCGCATTACCGGGCAGCGTGGGAAACCTGGGAAGAGTTACACCCAATTTCTACGTTTCGTTAAGTGCATTAGAGAACAATAATAATGTTGAGGTTAGGTCTATGCCTAAGTTGAGCACTTTGAATGGTCACGAGGCTAATCTCAGCATCGGTAGCACTAGATATTATGCTCAAAGTACACAAAATGTCCTTGGCTCACTAAACACTCAAACGGTGGTAACCCAACAATTCAACAGTGTAGAAGCCAATCTTGCCATCAATATCAAACCGGTAGTATCTGGTGATGACCATGTGACATTGAGCATAGATGTCAATATTTCCGACTTTTTAGGAGACCCTCCTGCCCAAGGCCCGCCGCCGACAAGCAAGAGCCAATTTAAATCAATCGTTCGAGTGAGAAACCAAGAGATGATTGTATTAGGTGGACTTGAGAGATATGAGAAAAGTGAGAAAGGAACGGGTATACCTTTTTTATCCAGAATCCCAGTTATAAAGTGGCTCTTTTCTAGCCGTACAAGATCAAAAAATAAAGTGATCTCCGTCGTATTTCTGAAGCCAACTATCTTGTATTAATTCCATGAAGACGGCAATAAATAATATTATTGAGAAACTTTCGCTTGCACCCAAAAGGGTTGCCGGGGTGGAGGCTGTATTGTCGGATAATGGAATTATTACATATACAGCCACAATTTTAAACAGGGAAAGAGGCGCACTTTATATCGAAAAGAAGTCATCCCAGCTTACTACCCTTGCAACATTGAAGGAGTTTCTCAACGAAGAGATTCCCCTAGCGCTTACTATAAACGGTCGAGGGATAATAAGTACAAAGCTGAATACCTCTGAGGAAAATCATGACAAAATACTTCAGACCATCCTGCCAAATGCTAAAACAGATGATTTTTATTTCCAAATAATAAAAAACACCTATTCCTCCTTTATAGCTATTGCAAGGAAGCAAACTGTTGATCTAGTAATAAGCCAATTGGGAGAATTGAACTTCAAGGTTACCTCTTGCACTTTGGGTCCATTTGCTTCTGTTTCCCTATTGCCTTTTATTGAGTCAAATACATTTATCTATTCAGGTCAATATGAGCTTGAGAAGAATGAGACTGATCTAAAAAGCTTCAAGATTTCTGGTGAAAAAAAACAGAATGTAATAGGCGACGAACTGATCGATGCTGAATTTTTACCTTCCTATGCCTCCGCTTTCCAATACCTTGCTGGCGGCCACGAAAATGTCGAAATAGAGCTTGCCTCCTTACAAACTAACAGAGACGATGTAAAGCATAAAAAGCTTTTTAAAATTTTGTCCATAGGCCTATTGGTATTTTTCTTTGTTACCCTTCTAGTTAATTTTATTCTTTTTAGTATCTTTTCAGATGCCAATAACGAACTAACGTTAAAACAAAGTAATATAGTTTCGCTCATTGGTAAGGAAGAGGAGTTAAAGAAAGATATACAAATTAAGGAATCATTTTTAAGCGAAGCAGGATGGCTTAAATCATCGAGAGCAGCCTTTTATGCTGACCGTATTGCTGCCACTGTTCCCGACAAAGTTGAGCTCACGGAATTATCGATCTATCCGCTCGATGAAAAAGAAAGCCGAAAGAGTAAAAAGCACACTTTTTATCCATCCCAAGGCAGGATTGCGGGCCTTTGTTCTAAACCTGAGGTTCTTAATATTTGGTTTACTGAACTGAAAAAGATTGAAGGCATCAAAGACGTTAGAATGGGAAAATACTTTTTCGACAATAAAACTATGACAGGCACATTTGAATTAACAATTGACTATAATCTATAATGTTTGACAACCTTAGTTACAAGAAAAGAAACATTTACTTAGCAGGAGCATCTGTGGTGTTTTTCTTTCTAGTTTATACTTTCAGCTATAGTAAGACAATTCATTTATTTAAACAAAATAATGACATAAGGGCAAATATAGAACGAGGACAATTTGCTGCTCAAAACATTCAGAGTCTCGAGAAAAAATATGCCTTAATGGATAATATGTTGAAAAACTATTCAAATGAGGGAGGCTCAAGTCAAGTGCTTGCCATAGCGGCGGAGCTTTGCAAAAAGCATTCAATTGTTTTAAAAGAATTTCCTGCAGCTGTCAAAACCGAAGAAGAAAATTTTGAGACAGAAACGAATATTGTCAATGCAGAGGGCAACTATAAAAACCTACTCTCTTTTTTGCATGACATGGAAGCTATGGGAAACACAGGCCGGATTTGCTCGGCAAGCTTCAAAAGCTACATAGATAATAAAAAGAAGACTAGAGTACTCGGACTTACCATCTTTATACAAAACATAAAACCGTTAGTAAAATGAAGCTTATACATTCAATTGCTGTTTCCCTTATAATGGTTTTATGCCTCTCGTGCGACGAGTTTATTGAAAAGGATATATCAAAAGAAAAGATCGTGGTTAATGCTCCGCTTACAAACAGGTCGGATATGTATACTCAAACCTTCTGGTGGGAAGAGGTGAAAAGTGCGAGCGGCTATAGGTTACAGATTGTATTCAATAAATTTGATAGTTTGCCTCTTTTCCGCTTAGACACTCTAGTGAAAAGTACCAAATTTACAGTTACCTTAAGACCAGCGAAATATCAATGGAGGCTTTGGGCAGAAAATGGATCGAGCCGTTCGGACACCGTATATAATAACATAACTATAGATAGTACTAGCATTACTAAACAGGTAGTTAATGTTACCCGAACATCGCCCGCTTCTACTAATAGATCAGTCACAACGAACAAGCCAACCGTTACATTCTATTGGGATAGACTGGAAGGGGCGTTCACCTACCAATTAGAAATTGTCAGTGACACTGGAACAAGAATTATAGATGCTGGAAAAAAATTAAATTACACGTTAACTATGTCGTCCGATGGCACCTACACTGTAAGTATAATAGGAAAAAATACAAGAGGAGAAAAATCTCAGCCGAGCGAGCCCTATGAAGTAATTCTTGATAGAAATGGTCCTGGAAGAGTAGAATTGAACTCTCCAATTGATGGCAATCAGATACCTACGGCGTCAGATTCAGTAATATTAAGTTGGAACAAGCTTGATGGGGCAGTAAAGTATTTTTTATATGTTAATCAAGATAGTACTGGTTTGAGCAATAAGCAAGCAATTGAAACTTCTAACCTCAGCTATACATATAGGCAGGGTTCTAATCCAATTAATGAAAAGATTTACTGGATGGTAGTGGGTGAAGACGCAAATAAAAACAAAGGTGCAGGCAGTTTAAAAAGATCATTTATTTTCCGATAGACGTGAAGAATAAAAACCTCACTTATTTTTTGATTGCCGCAAGCCTTGGGATTTGGGGTTTTGTATTCTACAGAATCTTCAAGAGCTCAGATTCAGGAGAGAGTAATATAATGCCTACAAGTAAGAGAATTGCTGTAGAGAAAAGCGTTCCCGAGGAAAAGTATGCTTTAATCGCTAATTATCCCGATCCATTTCTGAAACATTTAAAACGGCCCGCGCGAATCTCCTCTGGTATAAGAAGGCCGGTGGCACCTGCAACACCTAAAACGCCTCCTATTCCTATAGATTGGAGCTTTATTGACTTTATTGGTATCGTAAAAAATCCAATACAAAAGAAAAAATTCTACCTTATAAATTTGAGGGGCCATGAAATACTCGTTGCTGAAGGGCAGCAGATAGATGACGTTTCTATTATTAAACTATTTGGAGATTCTTTGAAGGTAAAATATCAGGACAAATTTCATTTTTATAAACAAAAAAAATAAGATGCGGATAATATTATTTCTTTTAGCTGTATTACCGTTAGACCTTTCTGCACAATACAGGACTTACAAAAAGCAAATATCAGCGATTAGCAATCGAGTGGTTATCAATAAACCTGAAAGTACTGTGTACACATTTGTCTATCCAAAAAAGCCAAAGGGAAAAGCCGACGAAGACCTCTATTACTACTGGTTTGGAGGGAATGACATTAAAAGGACTAGAGGTGGATATGATGGCAAATTGTTACATGGAGAATATACTGCTTCATACTTTAACAAAAACCTAAAGGAAAAAGGTAAAATAAAGAAGGGACTCAGGAAGGGCAAGTGGAAGTCTTGGTATGAGAACGGAGAATTCAAAGAAATCTGTCGATATCGAAACGGAAGCAAAATACGGTTTATTGAATTTGACTCTTTAGGCGCGCCCCTCAGATCTGGCAAATACAAACGCGATAAACTAAATGGAAACATCAAAGCATATTACGGAAGCGACAGCGTTCAAAAAGCAAAATACAAAAATGGAAAATCGATCGTAAAGATAAAAAAAGTTAAAAAAGAGAAATCTAAAGGTAAAATGTGGAAAGTGTTTAAAAGGGAAAGAAATGATAAAGACAGGCTTATAATTGCTCCCGAAGTACTACCAAACGCCGAAATACATGGGGCAGATGTTGAGAAGGGCCAGCTAAAGTCTAAGAAAAAGAAGATCGCCGAACCAAAAAAAGAAAAAGCCAAAAAAGAAAAAAAGGACGACGTAAGAATAAGAAAATTCTTGTGGATAATTCCTCTAAGTCCTTCGAAAGAACAAGAAAAACAAACTTAATCACGTGTGGGCTTGACAAAATCTAAGCTGATTGTTAGTAAAGTTGAGGCGTCTGCCCTTTTCATTGTGATCGTGATAGCCCTGGTGATTGGGCTAATCTGTAGTTCTCTAATACTTGTTGCGTACAATTACAAATGTAGAATTTCAGACAATCTAGGTTGGAAACGGATAGAAGACAATCTTAATTCTAGCATCCATTTACTCCTTTCAGACTCAGAGCTTATCACATTTGATACGCCTCAAACCATTGATCTTTATGAAGAAGGAACGGACTCAGTATTTATAAAAAAACTCCATTGGGGAATTTACGAAGTTGGGGTTGTAAAGTCTTTTTATAAAAGATTTTCTCTGGAGAAAAAATTCATTTACGGTTACCAGCCAGATGACTTTATTAAGTCTGCAATATACTTGGTAGATGAGGGAAGACCCCTTTCAATAGCAGGAACCACCTTCATCAAGGGAACCTGTTATCTACCTGAGGCAGGAATCAAAACAGCCTATATTGAAGGAACAAGTTATGAAGGAGAGGAAAAAGTAAGAGGAAAAATAGAGAAAAGCAAAAACACCCTTCCGAAACCAGATCCGGAAATTTGCAAAAGAATGAAAGACTACCTTCTCGGCAATTATGACGTTACCGATTCGACCGATGTGTTGAACGGTCTAAATGCCGATACCATTAGGCGATCGTTTTTTCAGAGTACACTGATAATAAAAATGAAAAAGAAATCTTCGTTATCTAAAGTGTTTCTGAGCGGGAACATTATAATCACTGCAGATACGACCTTGGTAATTGATTCCTCAGCGAAGCTAAATGATGTTATATTATTTGCACCAGGAGTTGAAATTCTAGAAGGATTTAATGGGTCTTTGCAGATAGTTGCCAAAGATTCGGTAAAAATTGGCAAATCATGCAATCTAAAATACCCCTCTTCTGTTTGTTTGCTAAAAACTGATTTTAAGGTGATGCAACCATTTATAATTTTGAAAGAAGATTCTAAGGTTTCTGGCCTGGTATTTACAACTACAGATGTACAAGATTTGCAGTTCACAAAGATTATTATTGAAAAAAATGCTTTGGTGGAGGGACAAGTTTTTAGTGACGGTTTCGTAGATATACAAGGAAAGGTCCACGGCAATGTGACATGTAAGACTTTCTCTTTAAAAACTCCAAGCAGCACCTACGAAAATCATCTATTAAATGCTACGATAGACAACTCTCGTCTATCTAAATATTATATTGGCTCATCTATCCTTTTCACAGAAAGGAAAAAGCGTCTTATAAAGTATCTAGATTAAACGCATGGGGAAAAATAAATCAAGCCTATTTAGCAGAGTTAACGGTTCTTCGATATTAGAAGTGATTGTGGCAATGGTGATCATCATTGTAATTTTCGGGATTGGCGTGATGGTTTATAATAACGTGACCCAATCGTCATATTCCTATCAGCAATTCAAGGCTGCACTTTTCTGTAGAGAGGAATACAATAGGACCATAAAAGAAAAGACCTACTTTGATGGGGAGAGTGAAGAAGAGGGCCTGACGCTCACGAAAAAAATAAGTCCATATAAGGGGTCTGCGGATTTGCTACTTTTTGAAGTCGAGGCAAAGAACGCTTCAGATATTATTTTAGCAAAAAAAAAGAGCCTAATCCTAATAGATAAATGAGGAAAATCCTAGCCTACACCATTATGGAAATGATAATTGTAATGCTACTAAGCTCTGTAGTGTTTACGATTGCATTCAAAAGCTTTGAAATTATTTCTTCACACTACATTACCTATAAAAATAATGTAGATGAAATTGGTGATTTTTCTTTATTAGATAGATTGATATCAAACAATTGTCTGCAGAGTAAAAAGATTGAACGAACAACTGACGGATTGGACTTTATATTTGAAACTAACCGCATTTCGTATGAGTTTGCACCTGACTACATTTTGAGAATACAAGCGGGTGTGCTAGATACCTTCTTTTTAGAATCTATTTCATATAAACTACTATTTATGAATAAAGAGGTTCTGGAGGAAAATAATCTGATTGACGAAATTTCTCTCGAGGGCAAGGTAAAAGGGGAATTGAGAAACTTTAATTACTTTAAGCAATATGCTGCAAATGAGCTAATGCTTGAGGAAAACAAAAAGATTTTATCGGAATAAGTATGGCTATTAATATCAGTGCTGCTAAAAAGGTTTCTAAACAAAAAGCTAAAAACTCAGAGGGAAGTATTTTTGACTTTTTAAATAAAGACATAAAACTTTTTAGTAAAGTCTTAAATGATAAAAAGAAAGAAGCTTTCTATAATGAATTGAGTATACTGCTCTCCGCAGGTGTAGACATCAAAACAACCCTAGAGCTGATATCCGAAGAGCAGGTAAAAGAGAAAGACAAGAAGCTTTATGATGACATCAAAAACCTCATTGTAAAAGGCAATACACTCTCCGAGGCTATTAAGATTACCAATGAGTTTACCCTATATGAATTTTACAGTATCCAAATTGGTGAAGAGAGTGGCAAGATTACAGAGGTTCTAAGTGAATTAGGAGTGTATTTTCAAAAAAAAATTAAACAAAGAAGGCAGATTATCGGAGCGTTAACGTATCCGTCTATTGTCCTATGTACTTCTATCGGTGCAATTTTCTTTATGATGAACTTTGTTGTGCCAATGTTTGCGGATGTTTTTAAAAGATTCGGAGGCGATTTACCTTTTATCACTGCTCTTATTTTGCGGATCTCTAAAGCAATGTCCAAATATTTTTATCTAATATTTATATTCATTGGTGGTATTGCCTTTTTTGTAAGTACTAATAGAAAGAAGGTTTGGTTTAGGGCTCTGAGTTCAAAAATAATATTAAAAATACCATTTGTAGGTGAAATGATTCGCAAGATCTACCTAGCAAGATTGTGCCACTCGATGACTCTTCTTATAAGCGCTAAGATCCCAATCCTAAGGGCGATTACCTTAGTCCGTCAAATGATTGGCTTCTATCCTATCGAAACATCGTTAGAAGAGATCGAAGCACGTATCATGAAAGGGGCGACGCTTCATGAAAGTCTCAAGGCCTATCCTATATATCACAAGCGAATGATCTCGCTAATAAAGGTTGGCGAAGAGGTGAATCAACTGGAAAATTTCTTTCAGAAGATATCTAAGCAATACAACGATGAGGTCGAACACCAAACGACACTAATCAGCAGTATGATTGAACCTTTCATGATTATCTTCCTCGGACTTGTCGTTGGAATAATTTTGATCGCAATGTACTTACCGTTATTTCAGTTGAGCAGTACCTTCTAATACTAGAAATCTTGAAGCTACCAATCTTGTTTGCAACCAATTCTTTGGTAATTAGTAGCACTCCTAATTCTTTTTGCAAGAAAGTCTATGCCATGTTCATAAATGCCCTATTGCTACTACATCTCTGTAGAAAAATGAGTGACTATCCACTATGAAGCCTTTCCAAAAGGTGATATTTGGGCGTATCTCGCGAAAAGCGAGACCGTGCTATTCGCTGCTACTCGCCGGTCGTCCCTCCCTGTGGGGTATGCGGTTTTATAACTTACGCTATCAATAATTGAAATTTCAGAAATGGATTAGTTGAAAGATCCTAAGATTAGGCCTAATATTAAGTCACGGACTTTGAGACTTCCTCAAGCAATTATCCAGCGATGCTACCAATGGCTTTGGCTGCAGAGACCTCTCGCACTTTCATGTTAGGCAATACAATTTTGAACGTGGTACCCTTTCCTATTGTCGATTCTACGTTGATGGAGCCATTCAATTTTTCAACCGTACTCTTCACAAGGTACAAACCTAAACCTGAGCCCTCAGACTCATTGGAGGCTCTGTAGAACATATCAAATACCTTAGCCAGATCTTTTTCTCCTATGCCCATGCCATTGTCTTGTACAATAATATAGGACAATTCGGATTCTATATTTATGTCAATAGTAATTGTAGGTGTTGGCTGGTCAACCCGATGGTATTTTATAGCATTAGAGATAATGTTATTTAGTATGATTCTCAACCTTACAGCATCTGAATAAAACTCAGACTTTT
>DASVUU010000094.1:0-2645 GCA_036386935.1 Cytophagaceae bacterium
ATTTAAGTCTACCAGAAATGAAGTCAGCGATGCAATGGCAGCAGCAGGAATAATTCCTGTATTCAATCACGACGATATAACGGTGTGCATCAAGGTTGTGAAGGCTTGTTACGACGCCGGTCTGCGGGTGTTTGAATTTACGAATAGGGGCGCCGGCGCAAGAGAAGTATTTATTAAATTGAAGGCCTATGTCGAAACTAATCTAGAAGGCTTTTTATTGGGCGCAGGAACCGTTATGAATGGTGATGATGCTAATTTTTACCTTGACCAAGACGCGCCTTTTATTGTGGCACCATTTCTAGATTTAGAGGTTGGTAAGATTGCAAGAGACAGAAATATTACATGGATACCAGGATGTGGAACACTGACGGAAATTATCAATGCAAGAAAGGCAGGTGCTGATATTATAAAAGTTTTTCCAGGAAGTACACTGGGACCTAGCTTTGTAAGCTCGGTTCTTGGACCCGTGCCAGATTTAAAGTTGATGCCAACAGGTGGTGTAAATCCTGTAGAAAAAGATCTTAAAGAATGGTTTGATGCAGGCGTTGTATGTGTCGGCATGGGGAGCCAACTATTTTCTAAATCGCTCATTAATGAAGGAGATTTTGCGGAACTGACAAAGCAAATAGCAGCAGCAAAGGGACTAGTAGAGAAAATTAGAAAAAAATAAGCCTGCGTTATAAATATCCGTGGCTACGTTCAAGGACTTCCAGGTAGATAGCCAAGCCTTAATGGTTTTTGCGGCTAAGATTTATGCAAACAAGTAAGCCCAGCGCCTAAATTTTCTAGCCAAGTATTTAATCCAATATCTTAAATTCGACCTAAAAATGGTTTTTATTACATTTTTTATTAGATTAGTGAAATAATTTAAACTCTTAGCATGTGACCTTGCGCCTTGTAATTAGGCTACGTCGCAATTCAAACATGCTTGCTTCAATTTTAAGGACCGAAACCAACCCGAACTGTTATAAATAATTAAATGAATAAAACTTTATTATCCCTACGTTTTTGCCTGTTTTTCATACTTGGCTTGGCATCCATGCATTCGTCGGCACAGACATTTGCGGAGCCTCGTGCTGAAGACGTTTCAGATTTTGGTAAAAACATTTCCCGAACTATGAATTTGTTAGAGTCAAGCACAGCCGCGAAAAAGAATACGGTGAAGATCCTAGTTTACGGACAGTCTATCAGTGAACAGAATTGGTGGTTAGCTGTGAAAAGCGATCTTACCTCCCGATATCCTAATGCTAATATCATAATGGAGAACAGAGCAATTGGTGGATTTGCTGCCCAATTGCTAATTAAACCCATGTATTTTGATGTTATGCCATTCTATCCGGATTTAATTCTATTCCACGTGTATGGAAGCCAGTTTTCTTACGACACAATCGTTTCCGAGATAAGGAAGCTAACTACAGCTGAAATCGGACTGCAGACGAATCATGGAGTACCGGGCCCAGACTCTAGTACAGCACATTGGGATGATTTTATGTCTTACATAGTGATGCCTAAGGCAGCAGCAAAGTACAAGCTAGAAATGATGGATATTCGGACTCCATGGGGTCATTATGTAACCGACAATAATATTACAGCGGACAAGCTTACAATTGATGGACTTCATTTAAATGATCATGGTAATTTTCTGATGAGCCGACTAATAAACAGACGGCTACACTACAATTCAAAATATCCTGCAGACCCTTATAGGCTTGTACACACATACCCAGTAGGCAAGGATTCTCCAGTCAATTTTAGTACAGGCGAACTTACGTTACCTTTTAGAGGCAACAAGGTAGATTTGATCAGCGCCCCGTCAACGGGTCCCTTAGACTCTGCTGCCATCCTTATCGACAATAAGAAGCCATCGCAGTTTCCTGGTTGCTATGCTTTCACACGGCCTAATGGAATTCCTCATGGAGGAAGTATCAACAAGATCACCTCTCAAAATATCTTGCTACTTGAAGACTGGACTATCACTATAAATTCTATTACTTGCTCTGCGGCTGCATGTAGGTTTTCTTTTTCGCTAAAAGGATCTAAAACCGGAGATGATGGCAGCGGAACAGTTGGTTATGATCAGTCCGGAAAGGCGACTAGTTCTACATTTGTTTCAAATTCGAAAAGAATAGTGATCAGACCTGAAGACTGGTATATAAGGCAACCGACTATCGCAGGCGTGAAAATTGAAAAAGGTTTTACTGTCAAGTGGTCTGTGATACCCTTGTACAAAGATTATTATGTATTTCCAGCGACTATCTCCGACCCTAGTATTGAGAATGTGACGGTCGCTGCCCAAGGAATTGAAAATAAAGACCATGTATTGAAAATTGTTCCGCTTGGAAACAAGAATGTTCCAATTCAAGCAATCAGGATCTACACCCCATACTGGACGGCAGATTCTGCATTGGCAACTGCGGTACAATCACCAGAAAAAATGCATGACTTGAAATTAAGTCCAAATCCATCGTATGACCAATTGCATGTTCATTACCCTAAAACGCATGGAACGTCAGAAGTTTTGTCTGTATATGATGCCTTGGGTCAGAAAGTAGACATCGAGAACGTAAGTACCGCAGACGGGAGCACTCTTAATGTGCGACCTTTGAAAGAGGGCATGTATTTTATAAGGCTCGAAATAAATGGAA
>DASVUU010000095.1:0-2416 GCA_036386935.1 Cytophagaceae bacterium
AGATTGGACTTACATATAAGAAACTTGCAGAATGCCAGCTGTACAATTTTTCAAAATTTAGGCTCGACAATCTTAAAATCAAGAGATTTCAGAAACAGAACCATTTGCAACGCGACTGTAATTCTATTGCTAAATGCGTATATTTGAATTATTTGAATTTATTTTTCTAATGTTAATCATCCAACATGAATGTTTTAGTATCTCCTGATTTCAAGAAGAACGCTGGTAAAGCCATTTTTTCTATAATCCTTTTTATATTTCTCTACCTTTCATTGGTAGCATTGGCCATTGGACTTACGGCGCTTTGCGTGATAGGCGGTATTTTAATAATAGCAATCAAAGCAATGTGGATCACCGTTGCTTTGGGCATCGGCTTGGCTAGCCTTGGCTTCTTTATTTTATTTTTCCTCTTAAAGTTTCTTTTTACAAAGCATAAGGCTGATAGGAGCCAACTCTACGAATTGAAAAAAGAAGATGAGCCCCGCATGTATGGATTTATTGAGGACGTGGTGAAGGAGGTTGGAACAGATCTTCCCAAAAAAATTTATTTGTCCTCAGAAGTAAATGCCAGCGTCTTTTATAATTCGACCTTCTGGAGTATGTTTCTACCGGTTAGAAAAAATTTGAACATAGGGGTGGGGCTTATTAACTCACTGACGCAGCAGGAACTAAAAGCAATACTTGCGCACGAGTTTGGTCACTTCTCACAAAAAAGTATGAGGGTGGGAAGTTTTGTATACAATGTAAACCAGGTCATATACAATCTGCTTTATGACAACGAGTCTTTTGAACTAATGATGCAGAAATGGGCGAGTGTCTCTGGGTTCTTTTCCATCTTTCTTTTTATAGCGACGAAGGTGATAGCTGGGATACAATACATCCTAAGGAAGATGTATTCATTTGTAAATGTTCAGTACCTGGCTCTTTCTAGAGAAATGGAATTTCATGCTGATAAGGTCGCAGTGCATGTGGCTGGTAAGAAGCCGATGAAGGATTCACTGCTGAGGCTTGATTTTGCTCAACACTCGCTTATGAGTGTTTTTGGCTTTTATGAAACGAAGATTGCTAGTAATGTCAAGACAAAGAATCTTTTTCAGGAACATAAATTTGCAATGAATTTTCTAGCCGCTAACAATGAGCTACCAATGGAAAACGGATTCCCCGGTGTGTCTGAGACTGAAATGAAGAAATTTAATAAGTCTAAGCTAAACATTAAAGATCAATGGGCGTCGCACCCTAGCACCGAAGACCGGATACGGGCTATTGACAGTATGACTGTTGAAGTTATTGGCGAAGGAACAGCTCCAGCTTTAGACCTGTTTGACAATTTCCAAGTCATTGAAGAGGATCTATCGGAAAAAATATTTTCTTCAATCAATTTCACCAAAGAAGCAGGGTATACGACATTGGAAGATTTTAGAAGACAATATCAGGAGGAATACCGTCTGAACACGTTTGAGAAGATTTACAACGGTTATTATGACGATAGAAACATAGACTCGTTTGATCTTGGTAGTATTGAAGTAGTAACCGAGGTAGCTTTGTTTGAGGATCTGTATAGTAAGGAAAAGGTTGACAACGTATATGAATTACTTGGCCTTCGTGAGGACAAAAAATCTCTTGACAACATAAACAAGGGCTTGACCGCGATACAATCCTTCGACTATAATGGAAAAAAATACAATGTAAAGGAGGAAGGGGTAATTGACTTAATGCAAGAACTTGAAGGCGAAGAAAAGGTATTAGAAACTCGGTTGAAGGACAATGACATTAATATCTACACATACTTTTTGGGCCTGGCTAAGGCCAGCGGGCTTGAACGAGCCCTTGAAAGCAAATACACTAAGCTTTTCGAGATTGACAATTCATTTGAAAAGAAGGTGTCGCTTTATACTGAATTGATAAATGCTACGCAGTTTATGCAGGTTCAAACTCCGTTTGAGGAAATCGCTGCAGGCTTGAAGGACTTATTGCCAAAAGAGAAAAAGCTAAAATCAGCGATCAAGGAATTGGTCGCCATGGATGTAATGGCCAGGGAAATCAACGAAGTTATGAGGAAGAATTTTGAGTCTTACTTAGAGAAAGATTTGGTTTACTTTAAGGACGATGCATACGACAATACCACCTTACAGATTTTAATAGATTCGATCAACGATTATTATTTTCTAATCTTCCGCGAATATTTTCTTGTCAAGAAAGACCTCCTAAGCTTTCAAGCAGAATTGCAAAAGAAGAAAGCCGCGGAGTTAATAGCGGGCTAGTGTAAGGGCTGGAAAAGGAGGCGTCTTAGATGATGGTTATTTGTATTTAACATAATGTAAATTATATAACACATTGTAACCATTATGTTAAATAGAGGCTTTGACAAAACTAGCTGTTTTTAGAAATAGACTATATGGTACAATCCAAAATAAAG
>DASVUU010000096.1:0-8945 GCA_036386935.1 Cytophagaceae bacterium
TGGTATCTAAAATAGTCTCGATATCTTCTCTAAAGCCCATGTTTAGCATCTCATCCGCTTCATCCAAAACTACGACACGAACATTACCAAACTTTAAAGTTTTTCTTTCAAGGTGATCCATAATACGTCCAGGCGTACCGATGACGATTTGAATACCTCTCTTCAATTCACTTATTTGTCTTTCGATAGACTCACCGCCGTAAATGGCAGCGATGTTTACTCCTTTTTTATATTTACCTAGTTTTTTAAATTCTGTAGAAACCTGCAAGGCAAGCTCTCTAGTTGGACACATCACCAAAGCTTGTATCGTCTTATTGCTTGGATCAATGCTCTCAAGTAGAGGAATCCCAAAAGCTGCTGTTTTCCCCGTTCCTGTTTGGGCTTGACCTATTACATCACGACCTTCCATGATAAAAGGGATGGCTTGTGCTTGTATAGGAGAAGCATCTTCATATCCTAAATCATTAATAGCTTGTTGCATCTCCTCTGAAAGAGATAATTCATTAAATTTCATATTTATTTTTTGTTGTTTTGATTATGGTCTATTAGCAAAGCATAGCATATATGCTTTTATAATATCACACGGTTAAAATTTGTTTATCTCAGCAAACCTGAGAATGACATGATGAAGGGGAAAAAAAATGTATAACGGCCTGGCCTGAAACATATTTTAAATGCAGCAGGCCTCACACTGTTAATTTTAATGTATTGGACAATCTTTGTCTGGAGGCTTCGCTGCAACCCTTTGATCAGTTGATCAGATATTGCTAGATGCAAAGGTAGGGAAATTAATTGTTAATAAAAATTTAATAAGCATTTTGGGGATTATTAAACAAATAACATTTCTTTTGTCCGCTGGTTATTTCAACATCTCCCCTATTCGTTATGGAAATGAAAAATTTAGAGAAGTTATACATTCTCCAATTAAAATATATTTACAGTGCTGAAAAGCAAGAGTCTGAAGCGCTTCCTAAGATGGCAAGGGCGGCTAATAGTAAGGTTTTAAAAACCGCCCTGAAGGACCACCACGGCATCACCCTTCGACAGATCGGAAGACTTGAAGAGATTTTGAGTAATTATAACAACGACGACATTGAAGAAGAGAACTCCAATGTAATGGAAGAATTCATTGAGGAGTTTGAAGATATGGTAGAGGATGGTACAGAACCCGATATCCTTGACGCCAATATTATTTTGATCGCGCAAAAAATAGAACATTTTGAGATTGCCAGCTATAACAGCTTAGTTACTTATGCTAAGATGCTTGGTGACGAGAAGGCCAGTGACCTCTTGCAGGCAACCCTGGATGAAGAATATGAAGCAGACAACAAGCTTGATAAGCTCGTCGAAGAGGTAATTAATATCTATGTAAATTAATTCGCTAGTAGAGCTTAATTCGATTTTTTATTAAGCATACTGTTCTTTTGATTCTTTAGGCTAAGTCCTTAACTTAGCCTCTCAAATTCTATAAAAGAACATTCGCATCGCCTCGATGCTGATGGGTTGTTATGATTCCAATAGAACATTTTCTGATATTAAGCGCGATACTTTTCTCCTTTGGTATTACGATTGTTCTTGTAAAGAAAAATGCCATCGTTGTCCTGATGGGATTGGAGTTAATGTTAAACGCCGCAAATATCAATCTAGTAGCTTTTAGCCGCTATGACCAAGCTAAAATTCAAGGACAATTTTTCGCCCTTTTTATTATGGTGGTTGCTGTTGCCGAGACCGCTGTGGCTTTAGCAATTATAGTAAAGGCCTATAAATATTTTCATTCAATTAATCTGGATGATTTTAAAAACCTGAAGGGATAACCTATGGACATCGTAGAGCTTGGCCTATTTCTTATAGTCACTTTTCCTTTTCTATCTTTCCTAATTTTATTTTTTTTCGGTAAAAAGCTCAAAGCCTATGTTGACTGGATCGCAATCGGGTTCACAGCAGCCAGCTTCATTTTTGCTGCCTTACTTTTGCTCGTGCTACCTACAAACTTCGAATTGGTTTCACGCTTAGAGTGGTTTAATATATTCTACAACGACCAACCGATATTTTTTACCCTTAGCGCGCGGGCGAATAAATCAGTTTTTCTGATGCTGGTGATTGTAACATTCATTTCCCTTCTTGTGAATATCTATTCTGTGGAATATATGAAGGGGAAAATGAACTACATCAGGTACTTTCCATATCTTAATCTATTTACTTTCTCAATGCTTGGGATTGTCATTTCCGACAATCTGCTGATTACCTTCATGTTCTGGGAGCTTGTTGGATTTTCTTCTTACTTACTCATAGGCTTTTGGTTTGAAAAAAAGGCGGCCGTCAAGGCTTCTAAGAAAGCGTTCATTTTTAACAGAGTAGGAGATATTGGCTTCCTAATCGCCCTTATGGCCTGTTATGCCATCTTCGGAACTTTTGAGCTCGGAATTATCCAAACCGAGAAGATTTATAACATTACCAATGTGCCACCTTTGCTCCCAGGGCTTTTAGCATTTGGTATTTTTGCTGGTTGCGCAGGAAAGTCGGCGCAGTTTCCGCTGCATGTCTGGTTGCCAGATGCAATGGAAGGACCTACACCAGTATCTGCCTTATTGCATGCAGCAACTATGGTGGCAGCTGGAATTTATTTGCTTTTCAAGACCTATTTTTTACTTACGCCTGATGCAAAAGAATTTATAGCAGTCATTGGCGCTACTACCTGCCTTTTGGGCGCTATCCCAGCCATCTTTCAAAATGACATAAAAAAGGTCCTGGCATACTCAACGGTCTCTCAATTGGGGTACATGGTGATGGCAATTGGCACAAATTCCAAAGAAGCAGCAATGTTTCATCTTACTACTCATGCTTTTTTCAAGGCTTGCTTATTCCTCTCTGTTGGGGCGGTAATTCACCACATGCATCATATTAAAAGTGAATTATTCGGACATGGTGAGTATTCAAACTTTGATTCACAGGATATGAGGTTCATGGGCGGACTTTGGAAAATAATGCCCATACCGTTTTATTGCTACCTCATCAGTTGCCTTTCGCTCATAGGTTTACCTCTCTTCTCGGGATTTCTATCTAAAGAAATGATTCTTGTTGGAGCCTTTGTTTGGTCTGGAAAGCACGGTAGTGATTGGCATATTTTAGTGCCTCTTTGCGGTGTTGTTACGGTCTTTATAACAGCCTTGTACATGAGCCGACAACTTATCTTAGTCTTTTTTGGGAAGTTCAAATTATATAAAATACTTGGATATAACGGTAATCTTCATTCCGTAAAAGAAGACATTAAAATATCAATGCCACTTATCCTATTGGCATTCACGTCATTCTTCTTCTTTTTCTCCATAAATCCTTTCCATATCCATCACAGCAAGGTGCTTGAATGGATATCGGGCAATCCCGCCTTTGATGCAGCTTATTCAAGCTCCATTACGATGACCGCCCTATTTCTAAGTCTTTTAGGAATTGCATCTGCATATGTATTGTGGGGAAGAAATTCAGAAAGCCGCCTTGGTGGAATTGGCAATAAATATCCATTCCTAGGTTCTACTGCCAAATACCTCAAAGGAAACTACAGCTTGGACACTTTTTATTTTAAAAGCTTTGTATTAGGTGGGCAAAAAGCAGGCGCACTATTGAATATTGCTGACCGCAAATTCTTTGATGTCATTATACATTCACTTGGCTACTTTAGTATAGTTTTCGCGCACGTAGCCTCCTTTATAGACAGATATTTTGTAGATGGAATCATTACATTGGGTGTTTACTTTACAAAGAGGAGCAGCAAGATCTCAAAATCGCTGCAAATGGGCACTTTGCAGAATTATTTTCTCGCAATGATATTAGGCATTATCATACTGCTAATAATCTATTTATAATTTACTTTTGTACAAGAGTCAAAGTTTTTTTGCAATTGTTAATTTACCCTTCAATCTTTGCCATTAATTCTAAAAGAAGATCTCGTCATTAATGACAAAACACCTCCTATCTCTTATAATTTTCATTCCGCTTTTGGCTCTCATCATTCTGTTGATAGTGCCTCAACATAAAAAATCGTTATATAAGTATATTAATTTAGGATCCGCTTCTTTACAATTACTACTAAGCATATTAGCGGTATTCCTATTCGATTTTAGGAATAGGCATTTACAACTGACAGAACATGCCAAATGGATCAATGTACCGCTTGGCGACTTTGGCGAAATTTCAATCAATTACTTTATAGGTGTCGACGCATTGAGCTTAAGCATGCTGTTATTAGGTGCCATTGTGCTTTTTATTGGCTCACTTTCCTCCCTTAGCATTGAAAAAAACACATTGGGGTACTTTGCCCTTTTCCTTCTGTTGAGCACAGCCATTGCGGGCTGCTTTCTTGCCCTGGATTTCTTTCTTTTTTATCTCTTCTTCGAACTGATGTTGCTCCCTATGTATTTTCTCATTGGCATGTGGGGGGGGCCAAGGCGTGAATACGCGTCTATCAAATTTTTCTTATATACACTGTTTGGTTCACTTTTAATCTTAATTGTGCTCCTTGGGCTGTATATATCGGTTGCTGACCCTGCCGAGACGGCCGTTAAAATGGGATTATTATCCAGTGCTGCCGACTTCAATTATGATCTCCACCTAGTCAAATTTCAGGAAGCTTTGGCATCTGGAAAGATTCCCCGTGCGAGTATAGTACATACATTCAACATTTTTTATATGTCCGATCCTGGAAATTTTATCCCAGGTTCAATACTTTCTTTAACATCAGATTGGCAATTTTTTGGTCAACCTGCTCGATTGATTGCTTTTCTAGGCTTGTTTATAGGTTTTGCAATAAAGCTTCCAACCTTTCCTTTTCATACCTGGCTTCCAGATGCCCACGTAGAAGCGCCCACCCCTATTTCAGTGGTACTAGCAGGGATTTTACTCAAGGTCGGTGGGTACGGGATATTACGAACGGCCTACACGATTTTCCCCGAGGGGGCTATCTATTTTGCATGGTATATTGGCCTGCTTGGCACCTTATCCATCATTTATGGCGCTTTCAACGCACTAGCGATGAGTGACTTTAAAAAGATGATTGCCTATTCTTCTATCTCTCATATGGGATTTGTGTTACTAGGCTTTGCATCGCTTACCGCTGAAGGGATCAATGGCAGCATTTTCCAGATGTTTAGCCATGGAATACTATCCTCCCTTCTTTTCTTATGTGCGGGAGTAATTTATGAGCGGGCACATGACCGAACGATAAGCCACTATAGTGGCCTAGCCTGCAAAATGCCATTATATACTACAGTGGTCACAATCGCCTTTTTTGCTTCGTTGGGGCTTCCAGGGTTTTCAGGTTTTATAGGGGAGCTGTTTGTGCTTTTGGGAGCTTTTAATTCCGCTGGGACAAATGGTTTAATTCCAAAGTGGATGGCTATGCTTTCAACCCTTGGTATCTTATTAGGAGCTGCCTACTTTTTGTGGACACTGCAAAGGATGTTTTTTGGAAAATATTCACTGCATTCGACCATCGTGTTAAAAAATAAGCTGTCCGATCTGACCAATCACGAGAAGTACATGCTGTTTCCACTTATCGCCATCACTATTTCAATTGGAGTTTTTCCAGGTGTTTTGTTTGATTTGATTGCGCCGTTTACAAGTCACTTCGTTACATTTATAGAACAAACAGGTAAGTTTAACTTGAAACAAATTCCATTCAATCCTTAATGGAAAACGCTGGTTATGAAATATTGCTTGGGCAACTGCAAAACACCATCAATAGTGTAGGCTACTTCATACCAGAGATAATTTTAATAATAGGGCTGGTCATACTGATTATTGCGGACCTTATTATTAAAGAGAGCAACAAAATACTCATTCCAATCATTGCCCTTGCCATTCTCGTTTCTTCCCTAGCAACTGTGTTTTCTCAATGGGGGATGCCTAGTATTCTTCTTTATGAAAATATGCTGCGTCTTGACAACTACGCCGTTTTCTTCAAAGTCTTATTTCTATTGGGGGCTATTATTACGGTGAGTACCTTAGGTTTCTCTACGGACAATCGTAAATCCTTTAATGACAATGAAGGTTATACTTTTTTAATTGGGATCACTTTAGGTCTGCAAATTATGAGCATGGCACATAACCTGCTTATGATATACATTTCTGTGGAACTGGTTTCCCTTTGCTCCTTTGTTTTAGTCTCCTTCACTTTTGATAAAAAGGCCGCGGAAAGCAATTTAAAATACATTTTTTTCGGGGGCTTATCTGGAGCTGTGATGCTTTATGGGATGTCATTTATTTATGGGATTAGCGGAGACCTCAATTTGCCCAGCCTTGCATTGGTGCCCTGGGAGTCGAACCCAATGTATGGGGTAATTGTGATATTTACCATCGCAGGATTATTATTTAAAATATCTGCCTTTCCTTTTCATCTTTGGGCGCCAGATACCTACGAAACTGCTCCGTCTCCATTGATAGCATTTATGTCTGTGGCCACGAAAGCAGCGGCATTTGCAATCCTTATCAAGTTCATCTTTTTTGTCAACTCATTCTACCTATTGGCAATCCCATTGGCACTGATCGCTTTCTGTTCTATCGGGATTGGAAATTTTTCTGCGCTTATTCAAAGCAACCCCAAACGAATGCTGGCGTATTCATCAATAGCCCACGCAGGCTTCATATTGTCAGCAGCAATTGTCAATTCAAAGCTTAGTCTTGAGGCATGTTTGTTTTACTTAGCAGTCTATCTACCGATGAACTTTGCCGCATTCTTATTGGTTGACATTTTGTCGAACGCCGGGGGTGGGAAAGAGGTGGAAAATTTTAAAGGATTAGGGTTTAAACTACCGTTTACAGGTGTTATCTTTACAATAACTATGATTGCCTTAACAGGTCTTCCTCCTACTGCTGGATTTTATGCTAAGATCTTTACATTCTCTTCATTATGGGAGGCATACCAGACAACAGGGCAAAATATAGTAATGTACCTTCTTGTATTCGGAGTACTCAATTCTGTAGTATCTCTGTTTTATTACCTTAAAATACCTTACTACATGTATTTTAAGAGCTCGCAAAATGAGTTGATATTAAAACCATCACGGTCTTCTCAAATAGTAGTTGCGATTATAGCCTTACCCCTTTTGGTTATATTCTTCAAACCCGAAATAATTACCCAATACATAACACTGATTAAATTTTAATTAATATGAGTGATGCAATTAAACACGAATGCGGAATAGCTTTAATAAGACTTCGCAAACCATACTCCTATTATATTAATAAATATGGCACTCCATTGTATGGGATCAACAAGCTTTATTTACTTATGGAGAAGCAGCACAATCGAGGCCAAGATGGTGCAGGTGTTGCCACAATAAAAATCGGTGTCCCACAAGGGAAAAGATACATCAGCAGATATAGATCTGTGGATGCTCAACCTATTTCAGTGATCTTTAACAAGATCAATAAAAAATTCAGAAAAGTACTCAATGAAAATAAAGACAAATTCTACGATGCTGATTGGCTTTTAGAAAATGTAGCTTTTACGGGCGAAGTTTTACTGGGTCATTTAAGGTATGGTACCCACGGCAACAACGAAATTGAAGCTTGTCACCCTTTCTTGAGACAAAACAATTGGAGAAGTAGAAATTTGGTGGTGGCTGGTAACTTCAACATGACAAATGTTGATGAGCTTTTTAACAAATTAGTAGAGCTTGGGCAACATCCAAAAGAGAAACACGATACTGTGACTGTTCTTGAAAAGATAGGTCACTTCCTTGACGAAGAAAATCAGGTCCTTTTCGATAAATACAAAGATCAGTATTCCAATTCTGAAATTTCTGAGATTATAGAAAATGAATTAGACCTTCAAAGAGTCCTCATGCGAGCCTGCAAAGACTTCGATGGCGGCTATGCTATGATGGGAATGACGGGCCATGGAGCATCTTTTGTTGCGAGGGACCCGGCAGGAATTAGGCCAGCCTATTACTATGCCGATGACGAAATAGTCGTGGTTGCCTCAGAAAAGCCCGCGATAAAGATTGCCTTCAACATTGATTACGATCAAATAAAAGAGATTACACCTGGCCACGCTTTGATCATTAATAAGGATGGCCAATATGCGGAGAAGCAATTTATTGAAACCTTAGATAAGAAATCTTGCAGTTTTGAAAGAATATATTTTTCGAGAGGTTCTGACCCTGATATATATACTGAAAGAAAGAATCTTGGTAGATTCCTTTGCCCTCAAATTCTTGAAGCATTGGATTATGACCTTGAAAACACCGTATTTTCCTTTATTCCGAATACCTCCGAAACCTCTTATTTAGGGATGATGGATGGGATAGAGCAATATCTTATCAAGTATAGAAAGAGCGTGATTCAGGAAGGTCACTTGAAAGGAGTCGATCTAGATAAGATTCTTTCTTATCGACCTAGGGTGGAGAAGCTTGTAATAAAGGATGCAAAGATGAGGTCTTTCATCGTCGCGGACGATCTTCGCGATGATTTTGTGACCAACCTTTACGATACGACTTATGAAGTAATTAATAAAGGCGTCGACACGTTGGTTGTAATTGATGACTCAATCGTGAGAGGGACTACCTTGGAAAAAAGCATTATTAAGATGCTTGACAAATTAGGTCCTAAAAAAATTATTATTATCTCATCAGCACCACAGATCAGGTTCCCAGACTGCTATGGCATTGATATGTCGAAGATGAAGGAGTTTGTTGCTTTCCGTGCGGTTTTGGCTTTATTGAAAAAGTTTGGCATGGAAAATTTGCTTGAAGAAGTTTATGACCATTGCAAAGCATCCATTACTACGCTTAGTGGCAATGTCGAAAATCACGTAAAGAAGCTTTATGAACCATTCACTTACGAGCAGATCTCGGATGAGATTTCACGGATCGTAACGCCCAAAGATTGCCAAGCCGAAGTGAAGGTTATATTTCAAACGATCGAAAGCTTGCATAAGGCCATCCCTCATC
>DASVUU010000097.1:0-1853 GCA_036386935.1 Cytophagaceae bacterium
AAAGGCGAAATTGCCAGAAGTAAAATTTATATGGAGCGCGCCTTCCAAATAAAGAACTCTTTTCTTAAAACCTTTGTGAGGCCAGATCACGACAGCTTGTACGACTGCGTTGACGGCATCTACAGAGATATCTCTGTTAGACCGAATCAGTTGTTTGCGATTAGTTTGCCATATCCGTTGCTGGACAAGATACAGGCGACAGCAATACTTAAGATCGTCGAAGATAAGCTCTTAACACCCTTTGGCTTAAGAAGTCTTTCTAAAGATGATCCAAGGTATATTGGATTTTACCAGGGTGATCAGTTATCCAGAGATGGCGCTTATCATCAAGGAACAGTTTGGTCTTGGCTGTTAGGCCCATACTTTACAGCCAAAATTAAAATTGAAGGTGAAGCAGGCAGGCAGGCAGTTCTACAACACCTGAAAATCTTTGAAACCCACCTGCATGATGCAGGTATTGGTACCGTATCGGAAATTTTTGATGGCGAGGCGCCTTACAAACCTAAGGGCTGTGTCGCCCAGGCATGGGGAGTTGCAGAGGTTCTGCGCGCTTACGTGGAAGATGTGCTTTCTCTAAAAAAGGAAAAAAAAAACGCTAAAGTGAAGGAATTAATAGGAATATAGGCAAAGAAAAGCCTATTAATCAAATTCCGAAGTTTAAGGCGAATTTTAGAACCAAATTTTCGCTACCCTTCAATGAGCTATAGGGTCCATACCTGTAGAAAAATCCAATCCCAAAGCCAGTTTTTAGCCCTCCCAATCCTAGGACTAAAATGTTTTCAACCATTGCTCCAGATTCATAATATCCCTTTTCCATAGTCTTAAAAGGAAATGACATTACCGTATGTTTTTCTGGTGCACTAAGCCATCCAACACCCGCGTTGTGCATCATCGAAATTGAGGGTTGTATATTCCGGTGGCCATAATATATTCTACCAAAAGAATGGGTGTAAAACACGGAGTAGTAGCGATCAGATAAAAATTCGTTGTAGCCCATTGTTTCAAAACTATTATGAATCAAAAAATAAGTACCCTTCCTACTACCTTTCTCATTGTACAGTTTCATGTAGGGGGTGCTGCCGCTAGTTACACCGGCTATAAATTGAATTTTAGATAAGCCTATTCGGAGAATTTTTATATTCTCTTCAATTTTAAGATCTATTTTTTGATAAGGATATTTACCGGCGAATCCGCCCAAACTTTGCGACAGCTGAAGATAAAAGATGGGATAGGAGGTACCTAAGGAAAACTTCCTGTCTTCTATCTTGTAATATTTCTCTCTTATAGCATACCTCAGACCTTGTCTAAGCTCGGTGAATTGAAATGAGCTGCTCTTATCAGAGTTGTACTGATAGGAATAGGTAGGCTGATGAACCGAGAGATTGACCTCAGCTCCCACGTCAAGATTATTCAGGGGATGAAAGTAAATCCCGTGGCCAGTTTCAGTGACCATGTCCAGGACTTTGAGCCGAAACCTTCGCAAGGTTTCTGTGCTGTATTGGTAACGGTCAAACATAAAAAATGGACTACCGGATTCTTTTAAGTCATGCGAAAAGTATCCTCTATACTCTCCAAAAAAAACGTCAGGCAAAATGTAATTCAAATCGACCCCATATTTGATTCTTTCATCTTCGATCCCATATCCTGCAAATAAGCCCAGCCTCAATCGTTTAGAGAATTTTTTATTTGTATGGACGCCGAAGCCTACCCTCGCACGTTCAACCTCATTGAAAGTAAGGATCCTATTTAAGTCGACATCCAACATTCCGATTGGAACGTAGCCATAATATATCCTCTCGCCGAGAAATAGAAACTTTTGAATAGTATGTTTCTTGTCTAAAGTCTCATAATAC
>DASVUU010000098.1:0-2194 GCA_036386935.1 Cytophagaceae bacterium
GCAGATGTGGCATTAGGCATATATAAAATATATCCTTTATCCTGGCTCTTAGCATATTCCATATTTTTGAGTGATTGGGTCAGCTTCATCTTACCACCTGACTTAACTTCTATATTGTATTTAGAAGTCATAATATCTACATCGCCAGCGCCTCCTGAAAATTTAAAATTTACATCAATATCTTCAACAACATTGCCTAAACGGTTTGCCAGGCTACCAACGAAATTACCATCGGTCTCACTATGCCATACACGTGGTGAAACGTGAGCTTTTTGGGCTACCGCTATCTTAGGTTTCGTCGAGAGCTTTCCAGGAACACCTAGAGGGCCACCACTCTTCCAAGGATTTCCACCCATGCCCCTCTGGCCAATCAAGGTTATATACCCTCTTAGGTTATCATATTTGGTTGTAAGTGAGCCTCTGGGAAGTCCAGTCGCGTTTTCCAAGGAATGCGCTAACCCTGGGTCGCCGGGGCTGTTACCTCACCTATTAATACTTTTGCCAGCATATCTAAATAATTCTCCGTACGATTGACTATTAAGCCCATTGACAGGCGAGGATTCTAATCCATCAATATCTATCGCATCAATTGGCCTATTACTAGCAAATTGATATGGTGTAAGCTCAGGATAGGAACTAGTAATAGGATCCACACTCCCAAACCTTCCGATATCAGGTCTGTAGATTCTCATTCCGTTGTCTTGCCAACCGAGTTCGCAGTCCATCTCCTTACCGTTGAAGTTGAAACGGTAGCCTGTTACATCCTTATTCCTTCCAGGCTGTGTGGCGCCAAAAGCGTAGTAATTATAATAGCTTCTGACGTCTATTTCTTTCCCTCCGGTAGAGGCTTCGCTTCTTACATCGCTGAATACTACTCTTACGTTGCCTAGATGGTCTTTAAGCTCATACTCCTTCTTCCCTACTACTCTCTCATTGCTTGAGCCAAATGGCCTATTTGCAAAAACTTGCTTTTGTGTCGCTGAGTACGTGAAATAATCTATTAGTGCTTCCGGCTTATATACTCCTATTCTATCACTTCCATAAATAGGAAGTTCTTTTAGTTTGTAGGTATGTACCTCTCCAATTGTACTTGGTGTTTTTTCTACTTCATACACCGCCATGATGTTCCCTTGGGCGTCTCTGGCATAGCCGGTAGTCTTTATTTTACCAGCCAGCGCTTGTCTTGCACCTGTAGAACTGAAAGGCGCCTCATTGACCTCTTTCTTTACTCTGTTGCCCTGTGCATCGTAGGCATATTTTACATGTGGCTTATAGCTACCAGTCGAAGAAATAGGGATCATTTCACTGATCTTACCGTTATAAGTCCACTTAAATTCAAGATTCTCTGCCTTATCAAACTTCAGATATCCTGCCTCGTCATATACATAGTTCTCGTCAGCTTGCTGAGTAAGATCCTGCAATTTGCTATTAAGTGGTGATGGCGTGGTTTCATTGATCATTTTTAACTTATTCGTATTTGGATAATAGTCATAAACTAGCTTATCCATTTCCGCATTGCTATTGTTTGGGACCGCTGAATTGAAGCCGTTCCTTGTTACCTTCGTTATATTTCCATTTCCATCATACTTGAAGTCCCTCATGATAGTTGTCTGTGCTGCCAAAATTACCAGCAGTGGTATTGAATACCTTAAAGTCTGATCCTGTAATTCTGTTTAGTCTATCATAAGTATAAGCATTACCGGTAAGTGTATTTGGATAACTGCCGTCGGTGCTCGATCCTATTTTGCTTGTGAGAGTACTGATGTTGCCATTGTAGAGATTCTTTGTGGTAGGCAGGTAATATTTATTGCCGGCATTTGCCATGAGTGGACCTGTCCTTGTAAAATCATTTTCATGGTAGCCTATCACTTCACTAAATTCGTCTGCCGCTACCTCACTTTGTGCATATCCATCCTTCCAAGGGTCTTCTGTTGCAACAAGGTTTGGTGAATTGATTGCCTTGAGCCAGCCATTGATGGTGTAAGTATAGTCAACACCCTGCAATCTGTCCTCTCCAATTTCTATCCTTCTCAAAGGCCCATGAGGGTAGTAAGTATACCTAGCATCGTTATCCCATATATAACCCCCAACTGAGGTCTCTGCGCTTACTAGCCTATTGTCTTCGTCATAGCTATACCTGTGAAAGAATTGCTCGTTGTACTTCACCTTCGTTACCTTATTACTTATAAGGTCA
>DASVUU010000099.1:0-5745 GCA_036386935.1 Cytophagaceae bacterium
TAAAAAGTGATAGGACTTTTATAAAACATCGTCAATAAAAAGGTCAGGGAAGGACAAGGGCCTGTCAGCCTGTCATAGTTCTCAATTGGAACAATGTTTGGTTTGATTCCAAAAAACAATGAAAACAATGGAAGTAAAAGGCACAATATCAATTCATACCGAAAACATTTTTCCCATCATTAAGAAATTTCTGTATTCAGACCATGAAATTTTTCTCAGAGAGCTGGTATCCAATGCTGTTGATGCATCTCAAAAATTGATAAGACTGTCATCAATAGGTGAGTTTCAAGGTGAACTTGGCGAAATGAAAATTCAGGTTTCTTTAAATGAAGAGGCTAAGACAATTACCATTAGCGACAAAGGACTTGGAATGACCGCTGATGAAATAAAAAAATACATTAACCAGATTGCCTTCTCCGGAGCCACCGAGTTCGTAGAGAAATACAAAGACAAAGGAGATGAGAAACAAATAATTGGTCATTTCGGACTTGGCTTCTACTCTGCCTTTATGGTTGCGTCCCAGGTGGAAATTATCACCAAATCTTACAAAGAAGGAACTACAGCAGCAAGATGGATCTGCGACGGTAGCACATCGTTTGAAATTACGACCGCTGAAAAAACTGAGAGAGGAACTGACATCATTCTTCATATCGCTGAAGATTCTACAGAATTTTTAGAAAAATACAGGTTACAAACTATCCTCAATAAATACTGTAAATTCTTACCAGTAGAGATTGAATTTGATGGCGAGGTAATAAACAATCCGAGTCCGATCTGGACAAAATCCCCTTCGGAGCTAAAGGAGGAAGATTATATAAAATTCTACAAGGATTTATATCCTATGTCAGAGGATCCATTGTTCTGGATTCATCTAAATGTTGACTACCCTTTTAATCTTACTGGAATTTTATACTTTCCTAAGCTTAAAGGTGAGTTTGAAGGACACAAAAACAAGATCCAATTATACTCTAGACAAGTATTTATTACTGACGAAGTAAAAGACGTAGTTCCAGAGTTTTTGATGCTATTACATGGGGTAATTGACTCTCCAGATATTCCTTTGAACGTATCACGTAGCTTCTTACAAGCTGACTCTAACGTGAAAAAGATCAATTCTCACATCACCAAAAAGGTAGCTGATAAGCTTGCTGATTTGTACAAAAACGATGAGAAAGGTTTTGAGAACAAATGGGATGACATCGGAATATTTGTAAAATACGGGATGATCAGTGACGACAAGTTCTATGAGAAAGCTAGAGAATTTTGCTTAGTAAAGAATGTCGACAACGAATATTACAATCTTGACAAGTATCAGGAGAAAATAAAACCAAACCAGACAGACAAGTCCGAAGGTGTAGTTGCGCTTTACTCAAGTGATCCAGGAAAGCAAGACACTTTCATTACCTCAGCAAAGAAAAGAAACTATGATGTCTTGGTCCTAAATAGCTTAATTGACAGCCATTTTATAAACCTTATTGAAAGAAAGCTTGAAAAGTTTAGTTTGAAAAGAGTTGACTCCGACGCGATAGATAAGCTTATCGACAAAAATGAGACGATTGAAAGTGTACTTACTGAAGAAGAAAAAACTAAGGTGAAAGAGGTTTTTGAAAAGGCAATAAGCAATCAGAACATGAAGGTGAGTCTTGAATCTCTGCCAGTGGAGGAGCTTCCCGCTACGGTAACTTTGCCAGAGTTTATGAGGAGGATGAAGGATATGGCTGCTACTGGTGGTGGTGGAATGAGCTTCATGGGCAATATGCCAGAGACCTACAATGTTGCAATCAATGCAAATCACCCGATCATACAAAAGATTTTGAAGGCAGAGTCAGAAGATCAGAAGGAAAGTATAGCCAAACAAACTTTCGATCTGGCCTTATTGTCACAAGGTATGTTGAAGGGCCCTGATTTAACTAAATTCATACAGAGAAGTGTAGAGTTGGTTGCGAACTAATATCGTGCGAACTAATATAATTAATAGCCCTCGGATGTGAGGGCTATTTTTTTTATATCCACTGACGTGGTTTTGAAATAAATAAGCCAAATTTTTGTTATACATTCGAATTTAGATTGTTCAAATAGTTTATAATATTTCCATTACCGCTTACCTCAGAAAGACTTTGCGTTTCACATTCAAATACTTCCTTATTCTATTTTTTGCCTGCGGACTCTTTTCCGCGGAAACGGTCTATTCGCAAGACAAGAAAAAGGAAAAGGGAAAGGCCGTTGATGTAAAAGAAACTGAAAGCCAACTGCATCGAGATAGTATCCCCAAGTTAGACTTGACCCCAGATTCTACGGAGGAAGTTTCAAAGAAAAAAGATAAGAAAAAGAAGAAGGTTTTTTACGGCCTGAAGTGTAAAAAAGGATTTACTAAGACGGGCAAAAGGAAGAAACTTGCCATCGAGACGTTTTATTATTTAAAAGAATTCAAATTCCCGGATCCATACGTAAAGGATATTTATGTCTTCGAAATCAAGACTCGTAAGATAGTTGAGATAGACGAGTTACAGGAAAAAGATAAGAACAAGTATAAAGTTCTACACGGCCCTTACAAGCGGACAGTGGGTGACCAGATAGTGGAACAAGGTATATTCTATTTGGGCATGAAGCACGGTCGTTGGGAGAAGTATGGCAAGAACTTCATACTGATGGATAAGACCAAATATTATAAGGGCTGGCAGCGAGATGCTGAAATGACCTACTATGATTTGGAGAAGAAAAAAATTCAGGAAGTGAAGCCCTACAAATACGGCACTTTGAATGGTACCTATTATTACTTTTTAGAAAATGGTCAGATTCTACAACATGGAAAATACAAAGACGACGTCAAAATAGGACTGTGGGTTGAATATTATAAAGACAAAGCACGTCGAAGGAAAGAAACTCAATACCCTCGTGATCCTTATGTCGAAGATCAATTTGAGCCTTTTGTATTAAATGAGTGGGATGATGAAGGTAATCCTTTAATAAAAAATGGAAAACCGTTTGACAGGACAAAAATTCAGAAGAAAGTACCAGTAAAGCGGGGCCAAAAAGCTGTACCTAAAAAGGCTGAGCCAAAGGTAACTGCCCCAACAAATGAAAAAGAGCAGGCCTCAGGTGAACCGCCTAAGAAACCTATGGCTAAGGAAGTAAAAGGAAAAGAAGTACAAGGGAAAGATACTAAGACTAAAAAGAAGTAGCTTTCTTTAACAAAAAGCATCTTCAAATTGTAAGCATTCCGTTCCGGGATTGATGGAAATTATATCAAACCTTATGTTGCCTCTCCAGTTTGTTTCATAGATATAGTTTTCAGCGGTAGCCCTTATTAGCTCTACTTTTTGGCTGGAAACAAACTCCTCGGGGTTGCCAAATTTCCTTTTGGATCTAAGCTTAACTTCTACGAAAACAATGGTTTTATTTTTTTCTGCGATAATATCGATCTCACCCCTTTTGTATCGGTAGTTTCTACAGCAAATCGTATATCCATTGACTTGCAGATAACGCGCGGCGGTTTCCTCCCCCTCCTTTCCTAAAACATTATGTCGAGCCATGAGGGCAATTGATTTTTAAAAATTAATTTAGCAAGTATTATATTTCCATTTGTTGTTAAGATACAATACACTTCCGCATTTCTTAGATCTTCAAAACGAAAAAAATATCCGCCTAATTTATGAGCGAGCAAGCTTTAAATAAAAAATTATTTATCAAAGATCTCGGGCTTATTAATTACAGGGTTTCCTGGGACTACCAATTAGAAATTTTTGACAGGACTGTAGCAACAAAAATTGAAAATAGATCTGGGGTGAATATTACCCCCACCCAAAACTATTTGCTCTTTTGCGAACATCCAGCAGTTTATACCATCGGCAAAAGTGGGGATAAAAATAATATTCTAGTTAATAAAGAATTTTTAGAGGACAGAAAAATAGAATTACTCGAAACAAGCCGTGGCGGGGATATCACGTTTCATGGGCCTGGTCAGGTGGTCTGCTACCCAATTTTAGATCTAGATAATTTCTTTACTGACATTCATAAATACATGCGGTACTTAGAAGAGGCCGTCATAAGAACTTGTGCAGAATTTGGTTTGAACGCTGGTCGGGTTCAAGGATTTACAGGAGTTTGGATAGATTTTGATAATATAGAAAAAGCAAGGAAGATATGTGCAATGGGTGTGAAAACCTCAAGATGGGTGACCATGCACGGGTTGGCCTTGAATGTAAATACTGATCTTAGTTATTTTAATTACATCGTACCGTGTGGCATAAAAGACAAAGAGGTAACGTCTTTGAGTAAAGAGCTCGATAAAGAGGTCGATTCAAAAATAGTCACTCAAAAGCTTACCAAACACCTTTGTGATCTGTTTGAATTTGAGCTACAAGTTGGGTGGCCTGAGCTTATATAATTATCTTTAAGAAGAAAATTTACTTTTAGTAAGCTTAGAAAATTACAATGAAAAAAGATATTTCGTTTTTACCTGTTGAAGGTGTAAACATCGCAATCACAAGAGATACCAACGAACTGAACCAATATACTTGGACGGTATATCTGCTGAATAAAAATGAATTTCCAATTACTGATGTCACAATCAGGTCTAAGGGTTATGGAACGCTTGACGGTGAACATCAGGAAACATCCACTTTAAAACACCATTTTACAAGCATAGCAGGCCAATTTTTCCAAATAATTGAGCCGATAGATCCCTCAGTCTTTCATTTAAACAATGAATATTGGGTGAGCTATTTTATAAATAGACAGGTATACGATAAAAAATTTATTTTTGTCCCGGAAAGTATTATCGAGAAGCACTTAATTTTTATTCCAGAGCTTGATAAGTATGGGATTCTGCATGTTTAAGATTTCTGCAAAAGACCTTCGTACATGAAGGTGACGGTTAGTTAAACCTTCCCCACTCGGCAATTTGATATACAAATTGAATCAGGCTGGAAGGCACCACTACGGCGGTAAAAATTAATCCAAACACAGCCCCATAAAAGTGGGCGTCATGGTTGATGCTGTCTGCACCATTTTTGGATTGGTACCAAGAGTACGTCAAATATAGGATTCCATAGATGAAGGCTGGAATTCCAATGGGTATAAACATGAGATAGAGCGATTCTGTCGGCGCAAACAAAATAAAGGAGAATACAATTGCCGAAACCCCTCCCGAAGCGCCAAGTGAATTGTAGCCAGGATTGTTCTTATGTTTTACAAAGGAAGGAATGTCTGATACAATAATTCCGATCAGGTACAGAGCAACATAAACCAACCCCCCAATCGGACCTAAGATTGACATAAAAATCTGCTCAAGGTATTGCCCTAGAAAATATAAGGAAAACATATTGAATGCTAAGTGTGCATAGTCAGCATGTATAAACCCTGAAGTCAGAAGCCTCCAGTACTCATTATAACGAGCTGTTTGGAATGAATTAAGAATTAACTTCCTTTGAATCTCTGGATTGCTCCAGGCATACAAGCTAACGGCAACCGTTACTATTATAATGATTATCGTTATGCTCATATCCGAAGTTTAAAAAATAATTTACTTTTTAGTATTAGCTTTTCTCAGCTACCTTTTTGCTTGATTCCATAGAGATGGAAGAACGTTCAAATTTAAGTCTTACTCCCCTATCCACTTCGATCCAGATGGTATCGTCGCTTTCAATGCTCAATACTTTACCGTGCATTCCACCAATTGTGACAATGTTGTCTCCTTTCTTCACAGACTCTCGAAATACCTTTTGGTCCTTCGCCTTCTTTTGC
>DASVUU010000100.1:0-7059 GCA_036386935.1 Cytophagaceae bacterium
TCCACTGTTTTACTTACGACCTGTTTGCCATTCACGCTATCCATCACTTGAATGGTCCGGTTTCCAGCACTGTTCGCATATACTTTTACTGACTTCAATTTAACAGGAGCAAGAACATCGAATATTAGTCCTCTCAAGTCATTGGCATTGAAATATGCACCATCGCTAAATGCATTATCAACGGGTCCTACTTTTTGGATTGGACCAACGTTAGAATTTTCAACATAATATGTGGTAGTTTGGCTTACCGTTGGTGTAAAGGTGTTTCCGACAAAGACAGGCTCTCCGCCAGAGGCCGCAGTGTACCATTGCAACGTGTTGGGTGAATTGTCCGCTTTCGATGATAAGTTTGCAGGTCCGGCACCACAGATCTCAACGTTGCCGACTACAGGAGCTGCCAAAATAGCCACATTTATGTAATTGGTTTTGGTAATCACGTCGGTTCCAAGGGAGTTTGTAACACTGAGTTTCACAGTATAACTTCCGTTTTTGCCATACCGGTGGCTAGGGCTTTTTTCTGTAGATGTGGTGCCGTCACCAAATTCCCATTTGTATGAACTCGGTGTAAACAGCGAGAGGTCTGTGAACTTTACGTCTCCGCTGCACGATGTAGTTACGTCTGAGGAAAAATCTGCAATCGGCAACTTTGGTCCGCAAGCCGTAAAACAGCTTTGCTTGCTTTTCCAGTTGATGATAGAATTTATGGAGGTTTCATCCCAAGTAGTAGTTGTCGTCGTCAAAGTAGGGCTCATAATATAGGTATTGCCTGTCACGTGCTGGCAGTTCCAGTTGTGCCCTAGCTCATGTGACTGATCTATGGCAACCATCTTTATATTGGTAGAGAAATGTTCTACCACGTTATATTTTTGAGCATTGCAAACGGCCCCAATCGATGCTACCCCTACTACGCCGTTATTTCCATTCGCACCAATATCCCGCTTAGTCCAAAGTGTCGCAACGTCGAACGGTTTTTTAAAACCTCCGCCGTTTCCCCATGTTCTAAAACTTGTAAGCAATGTATTGGCATCTGTAGTTGTCGACCAAGGGTCAGAGGCTGTTGCAGTGGAAAAAAATGTTTCGGAAAGTTTATATTCTATTTCAAGAGGTGCTGGTGAATAAAAACCATTTACCAAGTTTAGAATATTGATTATTCTTGTCTCTGCTGCGTCTACACTTCCCTGCTGTAGCACCAATGAATAGTCGGCAGCAATTGCAATTTCTACCTCTACGCATCCTGTCGCGGCGGTAGCATATTGGATCTGATCGCGCTCAATATCTTGTAAGGTCTCCTTTACCTCCGCCATTCCGCACTTCACTTCACTTTCCGCAATTATATCAGAGCCTTTGTAGAGAATGTATGCATTTGTGTCGATGGTCGAAAGGTATTTACTAGCTGGCTCAAAAAATATTTCTTCCTCACCTTGAAGAATGACCCCTGTTAGTTGCCCATTGATAGAAGAAATTCGAACTTTATGACTTTGGTTGCCATTGGCGTAACCTCTATAAGTGACAATACCATTGCCGTTCGATTCTTCAATTCCTGTTTCCCGAATGACTCTTCTGATATAATGATTTTCCCTAAGGTCATACTCTTCTAGCGCAAGCTCCCAGTCATACTCATCCCCAAAAACAAGTTGCACTTTAGAAAATTTATCAGCCGTAAGCTTGTTTCTTTTTACTAGTGAGCCATTTAATTGATACAGCTTATGGCTTTTAAAAATCTTACCAAGCGATTTGTCATCGTTCTTATTACCGCTTATCACTACCTTTATATCCTTCCCATGCAAAACCTGCTTTACTTGCCCTACTACATTTAATTGAGTTGACATGAGAAAAACGAGTACAGCAAATCGGGTAATTGTCTTTATCATACAATAGGATTTATTTAGGAATTTTTTGAATAATATAAAGATAGCAAATATATGACTCAATATTAGGGGTTAAGGTTGCCTGATTGAAAAAAAAGATTTTTTTTTAATTAAGTCTCTGATTTCGATATTATGAGCACCTTTAGTGACCCTGGCAACAATTTGCCAGGGTCAGGGCTTATTAGAATATAAACCAACTATTTAAGCTATGAGTCAGGCCTTTGTAAAGAATGGAGATGGTGAGTTTTTAGAAGATATTGCTCCATCTCTCAATGCATTGATGGCGTTCCTTTCAAGAGAAAATAATGGATTCCGAGTTTTTGAAAAGCGAAATTTCCTTAATGAACAGGGCAAGCAAATTTTTGAAATGAGTAATGGGATGTTTTATACAAAAAATGAGTCTGGAAGGTGGATGGTATTGATAGAACACTAACGATCAGGGTTACAACGATCATTTTTGTCTGTTATAGGCATTCCTCAATGAAATAAATTTTTGTATTGTTGTTATAGAATGGAATATTAATTTCGGCAATGGCTGTTGCTTGCTTAATGTGTCCGTGCTATCCTGTTTACTTATTTCGAGCTCAAGCAAAGTTATTAAAGCTTATTTTTAGTAATTCATCAAAGTACACAAAAGAAAAAAATGTATAAAGTAGGAATAGATTTAGGAGGAACGAAAATCGAAGGCATTGTGCTGGATGACAAAAACAATGAAATTATACGTAAAAGGGTCCCTACTGAACAGGAACAAGGGTATGACCATATCCTGCGCAACATCAAACAATTACAGATAGACCTTACCGGGTCATTAGATGACAATTATACATTTGGAGTGGGGACACCTGGTGCTATTTCAAGAAAAACACAGTTGATGAAAAATTCAAACACCACCTGTTTGAATGGTCGTCCTATACAACAAGATTTGGAGGCATTGCTGAAAAGAAATATTGCTATAGAGAACGACGCTAATTGTTTTGCAATGGCGGAGGCCATGTTAGGTGCGGGGAAGGGATATAAAAGTGTCTTTGGGGTGATAATGGGTACTGGCTGTGGGGGTGGAATTGTATATGATGGTGAAGTAATAAAAGGCAATCAATCCATCGCAGGTGAATGGGGGCATATGACCATCGATCCGAAAAATGGCCCACCTTGCTACTGCGGAAAAAAAGGATGTGTCGAGCGATACATTTCGGGTGGAGGATTAGAGTCGCTCTATGAAAGCACTTTTGGAGAAAAAAAAAAATTATCCAATATCATGTTGGACTTCAGAAAAGGCGAAGCTAGAGATTATGATTTTGTGCAAAATTTTATGGAGCGGTTTGGGGTTGCTTTATCCAATGTCTTAACCATTCTTGATCCTGATATTGTGGTCCTTGGCGGTGGAGTTTCAAACATTGAAGAGTTGTATACATTGGGTATCGAGCAAGTCAGGAGATATATATTTAACGACGCATTGGAAACACAAATCGTGAAAAATAAATGTGGAGATAGCGCCGGTGTGTTGGGCGCTGCTTTCATAGGAATTTGATCAAAATATTTGAAGTACAAATTCTCAGCACAAGAAACCATATCTACAACCTATTAGACTTATGAAAATATTAAAGCACTTCCCGTTACTCTCCCTGCTGTTGTTAAATTTGATTGCGGCTTGTCAGAACCAGAATACTGATCTAATAAAAGCTGGTATCCTAAAAGAGGGTTCTAAGATAGAAAAGGCGGTGGGAGGTTTTGAATTTACAGAAGGTCCGGCTTGGTCACCCGAAGGATATCTTTTATTTTCTGATATCCCTGCCAACAAAATTTATAAGTACATGCCAACCGGAGTTGTAAGCGAGTTCCGAACTCCCAGTCACAATTCCAATGGGCTAGCCTTTGATAACGAAGGTTCACTTATCATTTGCGAACATAGCAGCAGGGGATTGCGCAAAGTAAATAAGGAAGGCAAAGAAACTTTAATTGCCAGTCTATTTGATGGTAAAAAATTGAACAGCCCGAATGACTTGGCGATACATAGCAATGGAAGTATTTATTTTACCGATCCTCCTTATGGACTCAAGGAAGGCGACCAGGACAGCGCAAAGCATATTTCTTACAATGGTATCTACCGACTCCGCAGAGGAGAAGTCACATTGATGGATACCAGCATGGTGAGACCAAATGGAATTGCATTTTCTCCCGATGAGAAGTATGTATATGTAGCACAATCAGAGAAATATCCACATTGGAAAAGATTTGAACTAGCCCCAGATGGATCGTTCAAGAAAGGAGCTCTATTTTTTGATGCAGCTAAACTTTCTGGTGATGGAACGCCCGACGGTATGAAATGCGACATTCAAGGGAATCTATATTGCAGTGCTCCAGGAGGTATTGCCATATTTAACAAACAGGGAAAACATCTTGGCACTATTGAGGTGCCTGAGGTCACGGCAAACTGTGCTTTTGGCGATGTAGACAAGAAGACTCTTTACATCACTGCCAACAAGAGCTTATACAAAATAAGGGTAGCTATTAAAGGGAAATAGAACTAGCCAACCTTTTTGGGTTGGCTGGCATTGTTATGTGGCTTCTATCATTTAGAAACCAGCTCTATATCGCTTATATGGAGACTACCCCAATCACTTGCTTCCTGTTGAAACACGGTTTTGAAAACTATCTCTTTTATCTGGTCTACTTCGACAGTAAACTTCAAGGGCGTTGTTCCTTTTTCCTGCAAAGGCGCGTCATAGATAACCTTCCCATCACCCCAGATTTGAAAGCGGGCTTTAGTTTTATAGTGTGCGCTCCCATTGTCTACTTTCCAGGCCCCATTCAATGTTCTAAACTTTCCCTCCAGGGGAAAACGTTTTGTTCCATCTCCCGAAAAGAATAGATACCCTTTCGAATGATCGGCACTTTCTACATCGACGTAGCATACGGCACCGTTTGCATCGTCACTTGAAATAATTATTTTATTGGATTGATGCTTCGCGGTATCTTGCACGCTAAATCTGGTTTCCGAAGGCCTAAAGTTGCTAAAGGTTTCAGTAGCGGTATACGTGGCTCCTTTGTCTGCATAGGCACGATTTAGGTAAATCGGTGATTCAATCGAATACCCTAAAGGAACTCCGTTTTTTTCTAACAAGAAGCCGAAAGATATTCCGTAACTCTTATCGAAATTGAATTTCACTTTATTCAGAGAAACATTGGTAAGTTTTAGCTTCTCATTAAAGTCACCTACTTGTGTCCCTAGGACATTTTCTACCCTTTCAAAACTAACCTCCCACGATACTTTGCCTGTACTCTCTGGAATGAAGCTTGCGAAACCGGCTCCTTTTGAATTTGACACTTTACCTTCTTTTCCATTAAAGGTTACTTTAGAGATCTTGAAGCCATTCTTGCCTTGCATGGGTAGGCCAAACACTAACTTATACTCATCCTTTCCAATTACTTTACTTTCTCCACTTATTTTGAACAGATTGCTTTGTGAGTTCGCTTCTCCATAGGTGATTGACTCTACATCCAATGCCCCTTGTGTGATGTGGCGATTTGTCGAGATAAGCTGAGGCAAAGTGTCTGCCTTTGTAATTGAAAGGACGTTACAACTCGCCGGCCGAAGGTTTACAAACAATCCATAATTGAAGCATCCAACATACTCTTCGTCCCAGAAATTGTAAACATGATAGTAAGTATCTCTCTCCAGCCCTAAATTTGTCCAATCCAAATGAGTAGTACTTTGTTTTGAATTGTCAAAGTTAAACACCCCTACTACGTCGTATTTTCTTGTGGAAGTACCAACCTTTAGGTCGACAATTGATTTGTTTTTGGAATATCTAAATAAATCTACCGGATAGACATCCTGTGCAGGAAATATTTTTTTTAGGATGTCTACACGCTTAGGTGATAGGTCCTGCATCTTCTCGGTGCAGAAGGTAGCCATTCCAGTCAACCCGACAATGCTCGCCCATACTCGTGCCATGTCTTCCGACAAAGGAGATCCAACCATTACTGGGTCAGGATCTACATACCAGGCTGTATTGTGCAAAAAGTATCCTGCGCGCACAGCTTCTAAAACCTGTCCAAAACCTGAGATACTTCCCCAAACGTCACCGTTGCTGCGTGAGCCATTAAAATAACCCAACGCCTCCACAGGCGTCCGCCAGCAACCCAATAAATAGACTTCTTTTCCGACGCTCTCTCGGATCGACCTTAATGTATTTCTGTAGGCAACGATGGGATCTTGTTTAGGGTCGGAGAATGATTTTTGATTCTTAAGATAGTCTGGAAGAATCACAGATTGTCCGTCAACCTTGAAATATTCGTATCCTTTTGTCTGGAAGTGTGAGAATAATTTTTTGAAATAAGGTTTTACTCTCGGGCTCGTGGGATCTATCTGATAATCGCCTACCCAACTCCAATTGGCCTTCATGGTTGATTTTCCATTTTTATCCAGCATGAAGGCACCTGACTCTTTCGCAATTTTTAGATTGCTTTGTCCGTGCGGCACGATCCATAGCGCTGGCACAAATCCGTGTGTTTTTATATATCCGGCAAGAGAGTCCATTCCAAACTTAGAAAACCTATTGTTGATAGTCATCCAGTCTCTATTATCATGATCTCCCTTGCCTTTGTCCTGCCATGCATCATCTATCTGGATGTATTTCAATCCATAATCTTTTAAATTCTCGCTTAGCCATTTGGTATTAAGCAGCGTCTCCTTCATATCCAGTCCTTGATAGTAATAGTACCAACTGCACCAACCACTTGCTGAAACCTTAAACACGCTTTTATCTATTGGCTGAAAATACTTTAGACCGAGCGTTTGCTTGAAATAATTAGGATAAACAACTTTCCCATTTTTTATTATTCTATCGTTGGCTAAGTCGAAGTCGCCCTGCGTGACGCGTGACAAATCGGGATTACCGAGTGCAACAAAAAGGACGTCAGCATTTAAACTGTCATTGGTACGACAGGGTCTAGGAAGGACTTGACCCTGGGTCGATACTGCGTAGAAAAGAAATAGGAACAACGCTTTAACATTTAGGCTAAAAGGCATTTTCAGGAGGATAGTTTTAATTGGCATGGTATACAATGGCATTTGCAATTTTTTTGTTAATCCGTAAGTGAGTGTGAGGTAAATACTGATGGTATTGTGAAGCATGGGAATCTAGTGGCGCCCAATTGTTCATAGAGTCACCGTCTAAGACAGCTCAAA
>DASVUU010000101.1:0-5824 GCA_036386935.1 Cytophagaceae bacterium
TATGGAATTAGTGCCGTTATAACAAACCTCGCGATCAAATGAAGAAAATAGATATCGTAATAGAACACGCCTTTTTAGATAAGCTTGTACATAAACTTGAGGACCTAAACATCGGAGGCTATACAGTATTGGATGTCGTAGGTGGTCGAGGTCTTAAGTCCGGAAAAGTGAAGGATTACGGAGTCACTGAGATCAATCGCATGAACTATATTTTTATACTTTGTTCTGTGGTAGATGAAGAAAATATAATTAGCAATATATCTCCTTTCATTGAAAAGGCAGGAGGCATCATGGCGTGCAGCGATGTAACCAGTTTTTATCCTAAAAGGACCTAATCATCCTAATACTTTATCCCATCCTAGGACTAATAATCATGCAAAAAGTCTACCAACACCAAGCCCTGCATTGACTTCCATTGAAATATCGGTTTTTCTTAATTTTTAATTAAAGCTTATATTTTTAATTTGCGAAAAAAAAGCAATGTCTGAACTTCGTTGGAATCCCCTTTTAAAAACATATACCATGGTGGCCTCTAATAGACAGGGGCGGCCAGACATGCCTAAAGACTGGTGCCCATTCTGCCCAGGCTCTGGCAAGGTACCTGACCACTATGATGTCCTAATTTACCCAAATGATTTCCCCGCGCTTTCATCTACTCCTCCTAAACCGGATCTGGAAGACCAAGGCGTTTATACTGTAGAGGAAAGTTATGGACAATGCGAAGTGATTTTATATTCTCCAGAGCATTATACCACTCTTCCTGAGCTTCCAGTAGATCATATCGTGAAGTTGATAAATTTGTGGGCTGAGAGATTTAAAAAAATATCAGAGGACAAAAAAGTCAAGTACATTTTCGAATTTGAAAATCGTGGCGCAGAAGTAGGAGTGACCATGCCCCATCCACATGGGCAAATCTATGGCTATCCTTTTATTCCATTGAAGATTACGACCGAGCTGGACAGTTGCAAAGAGCATTATGAAAAAAACGGATCCGATCTTCTAGGAGATATGAACCGTGAGGAGATAAAATTTCAGAAGCGTGTTATCGCAGAAAACGACAGCTTTATTTGCTATCTGCCATTTTTTACCGATTATCCATACGGAATATTCATTGTGAGCAAATCTTTGAAAGGAGATTTCACACAATTCAATGAATCTGAAAGAAGGGATCTAGCGACAATATTGAAAAATTGCACCGGCGCATTGGATAAGTTATTTGACAAACAATTTCCTTACATGATGTGTATTCATCAAACGCCAGTGAATGTGGAGGATACCATTTACAAGGATTGTAAAGATTATTATAGATTTCATATAGAGTTTTATCCACCACTTAGAGATGCTAAGAGAATAAAATTTTATGCGAGCTCGGAAATGGGAGCTTGGGCTGCAGCAAATACGAGAGCTGTAGAAGAGACGGCGGTAGAGTTAAGAGAGGCTTACAACAGATTTTTAAAAGAGAACAATGGATAAATTAACAGAGTTGAAAAGTAGTTTCACCGAAATTTTTGGCGGTGATTCATCCACTATAAAATCATATTTTTCCCCCGGAAGAGTAAACCTGATCGGGGAGCATATAGATTATAACGGAGGCTTTGTATTCCCTGGTGCGCTTACCCTTGGTATTACAGGTTTGTATAGGAAGACAGAAGGCAACATCATTAGGTTGCGCTCTATGAACATAGATGGCGAGATCACTATCGACATTAATAGTTCAATCGATTTTAAAGAGTCGGATTCATGGGGCAATTATCCCAAAGGAGTTTTTAACTTTTTGAAGAAAGAGGGTTATTCTATTCCGGCAGGAGATTTTCTATTTTACAGCACTGTTCCTGATGGTTCAGGATTGTCTTCTTCCGCGGCACTGGAAGTTCTGACTGCATACATGGTATTGCATCTCACCAATCAAAAGATTGATAGAGTTTGGTTGTCTCAATTTACTCAAAGGGTGGAAAACCAATATGTGGGCGTTAATTGTGGTATTATGGACCAATTTTCTGTAGCAAACGGAAAGAAAAACCATGCAATCCTTCTGAACTGTGAAACGCTAGACTTCACCCTGGTTCCATTTGACTTAGGCGAATACTCTTTGGTAATCATGAATACGAACAAAAAAAGAGAGTTAGCCGATTCTAAATATAATGAGCGAAGAGCTGAGTGCGATGAAGTACTGGTAATCTTAAATAAAGAGAATCAATATTTAAATCTATGCGACGCCTCAATAGAACAGGTAGACAAGTTGGTTACGAATGAGGTACTGCACAGAAGAGCTAGGCACGTCGTCACAGAGAATGTAAGGGTCTTAGAATCGGTAAAAGTATTGAAAGAAGGAAACTTAAAAGAGTTTGGAATTTTACTAAATGCTTCCCATAAATCTCTGAAAGAAGACTATGAAGTAACAGGTCTTGAACTTGACAGCATTGTGGCTGCTGCAGTAGAGCACCCAGACTGTTTAGGCGCGAGAATGACTGGTGCAGGCTTTGGTGGCTGCGCGATCGCCGTGGTATTATCGGCTTCTGTACCTGAATTTATTGAGGAAGTAAAAGCTGAATACTTGCAGGCTGTAGGGTTAGAGGCGACCTTCCATATAAGCTCCATTGGAGACGGCGTCCATTTTATCGAATAATGTATAACAAAAATTGCAGGGATTGATTATTCATATAATTCCTTTATATTGTACAATAAACATTAAAAGGTCCGTTTATTTATTTACTTACTAAACCATCCGCAAAAAAAACTTAACAAGGCTCAGATGATAATTCGCGGGTATCGTCTTCCTTATTTATATCGAATTATATGAAAAAATTATTTCTTATTGCTTCCCTGTTTTCAGTTATGATTGCTTGCAAATCACATAAGGGTTCTATGTCATCAGTGAAAGATGAAGAACCAACTTATAAACGCGATAGAAAAAATAATGAAAATAGATCACACACTGAATCCGGCGGAGCAGTGGGTGCAGGAACGGGAGGAAGTTATGGATCAGTATCTTCAGGTTCTCAGTCCATGAAAAAAGCGAGAAAGCAAAAGAAAGAGAATTCTTCTGTGAGACCACAATAAATACCCAAGTTGCTAAAGAGAAAAAGCCCGCGAGGGCTTTTTTTATGTAGGTTGTCGAAATGTTAGATTTAAAATATTCACTGGTACAATCTAACGTTGCTGGACTACCGTTAGACTATTCCTTTATCGGAGCAGGCGTCTGGCGTATAGTATCATTCACGGCTGTATTGCTTACTTTCTTAATTCTAATTTATATGCTGCCACAGTATTAGCAAAAAACGTAGGTATTAAAAGTAGTTTCTTGTCTGCTATGTATTCAATATCGGCAGCGTTTATTTTGTCAATCTTCGTATCTAAAATTAGCTTCACATCTCCACTTCTATTTACATAATATATTTCACCATTAAAATTGGAAACCAAATACTCGCCCGGCGCTATTTGCTCAATTCCATCAGCACCGTTGAGACTGTCCGCAACTATTGTAGCTTTCGAGCTTTTGGGGTCTATAGAATACAATATACCCGAACCCATGTCTACCATTAGAAGCTCTTTTTCTAATGACAGCAATCCGTTAGGGTTTATAAGCTTTTCGTTTTCATAAACCACTGTAACCGTTGCACCAGACAGCTTGTATATTTTCTTTGCCTGGAAGTCTGATACATAAACATTACCTTCTGTGTCCACAGTGATGTCATTTAAGAAAAGAGCATCTTTCACTTCTATCTTGTTTAGGATTTTACCTGACTTTACATCAGCAACTACTATTGTAGTATTATCTGCGATGTACAATTTATCTTTATACAAACCCAAGCCTTTTGGGGCGTTCAACCCGGTGATCCACTTCAAATTTTCTATCCGGCCGTCTAAGGACAATTTAGATATGTAGCCCTTCCCGTCTTTTGCCTGGAAGTCTCCGTGAATGTTTGAAACATAGAGAGAGTTGCGAACGCCGTCATAAACTACGCTTTCTGGGATTTGCAAAGAGGCGGGAGTTTTCCACTGTTCCACCAAAGTATAAGACTTTAAGGCTGACTTTTTGATGATAAAGGAAAGAGAGACGATTGCTATCAATGGAAAAAATTTCCAAACTTTTGAGTAGTTCATGATTTATTCTGATTTAAATTAAATGGTAATGGTGATAATACTAAGCTGCATAAATATTCCAGCAATCAATTTTAACAATTACATAGGCCAAACACAAGCATGTCTGACCTATATTAACATTAAGATTACACTCAGCCAAAGTTAGTTTACTTTTTGAATTGTAAAATTAGCTTCTGTCGCATCTCCGGAAAGTAGCTTTCCAAGTTTCGAATTCACTACATAGATGCTACCTTCGGAAGTCAAAGTTACAGCAGTAGGAAAATTATCTTTACCAACGGTTGACTCCTTTACCTTCTTGGCACTAGACCAATTGTCGCTGCTGGAAAAAGTGAAAACTTTACCAAGCCCTAATCCATTTTCAACAGCTACAAGTTCATTGTCTTTATTCCACTCTAATCCATCTGGATAGCTGCATGTAAATCCGCGAACTTCGCTTACGGCAGTTGGGTTTGAAAGGGATATTTTAAACAACTTAGAATTATCAGTTTTAGAAACCAAAAAGTATCCATCGGCATGGTAAACTATTCCATTAAGTCCGAAAGCATTTGGTGCAGGCTGGAATAAATCGTTTTTCGCAAATATTGATGGAGTATAATTTAAGTCTACCTTATAAATGACGGGAGAGAACGAATCTGTGATATAGATATTTCCACTTAGATCTACTGTGATGTCATTGGCAAATGCGCCTGCACCTGGTGTAAGACTTTTCAAATCTACGTGCTTAAGCAAAGCCTTCGTAGATAAATCATACACCTCAATGCTTGCTACTGACCCGCCACTAGAAGAAGAAGCACTTTTTTGAGAAGTTCCTAGATCGCTGTTAGCCACAATTAATCTATTTCTAACTTCATCTGTAAAAATTCCTGTTGCAGCTACTAGGTTATTATTGCTAGCATAGGTTTCCAGTTCACCTTTGATATTTAGTGAATACACAGCACCCTTATAAATAGAGCCAAAAACAAATTTTCCACTCTTTGTATCGAAGTCTAAGCCCTCAGGATATAGGCCAGCACTATTGACCTCATAATTTTCTTTCAAGGATACTTTAGGTTTTTCTGCTTCAGTTTGTTTCTTTTTATTACAAGCCATTGCAAGTAAGGCGACAGCCATAATTAGGATGTAATTGTTCATAGTTCTTTTGTTTAGTGTTTGTCATTATCGACTTGGCAAAATTGGGCGATAACAAAAGAGATAAAAATGAACTATGCTAAGAAATATAGTTGAACTAGATTAAGATTTTGCTGGCTTTACCTTTCGTATTTTGCTCAAATATTCTGTACTGATACCTAAGTATGATGCTAATACATATTGCGGCACTCGCCTTGCTACTGCGGCCTATCTCTCCATATATTCGTCGTACCGCTCTTCGGCACTCTTCGTCAAGCTATCTAGCAGTCGTTTTTGATGAAAAGCTAAAGAACGCTGTGCCATACTACGCTCGAAGCTTTCTAAAGCAGGAATTTCCTTAAATAATACTGTGTCTTCGCAAGCGATTTGAATAACTACCGCATTTTCCAAGGCTTCAACAAAGAGTGTTGCGGGCTCTTGGTTTATCACACTATTGTAGTCTGAAGCCCACCAATCTTCTATTGCCAACGATAAGGTGTGTTCCTTGCCATTGTTGTCTACTAAATAAGTTTTAAAGGCACCTTTTATGATTTAAATTTTGTATTTGCATATAAAACCGGGCTGTGCAATACACTACCTTTTCTTGACTTTG
>DASVUU010000102.1:0-6417 GCA_036386935.1 Cytophagaceae bacterium
ATTGATTTTGAAAATTATTCATCCTAGTGAAAGAAATAGAAAAAGAACCTCCGCGGTATGAGCCTTCCTCAACATCATCCTTTGAATTATTAAATACAATACCGAAGCTGGGAAGGTTGATTGTCTGTCTATTGTCATTAAGATTCTCGCCTAGATAATTTGTTTTCGATCCATTAGAATTGAAGCCTATTGTGCCGGAAAATTCCGATTTTCTATAAAATCCCAAACCTGCAGGATTAAGAAACCCAGAGCTGACGTCTGCTCCGACTGTGCTACCTGCACCTCCAAGGCCTAATATTCTGGAAGAACCGGCTATGTTAGTTGAAGAAAAATTTACTGCATCGGAGAACTGTCCAGAATAATTGGATTGTCCAAATATGGGCGAAAGCGCCCCTACCGACAAGATTTGGTATAATAGGATTTTAAAAATTTTCATATTCTAGCAAACACGGTGTATTTTGTAAGTGATAATATTGATCATTAACTTTTAGAAAGAGCGTCTTCCACCATAGCTTCCACCACCACCACCGCCACCATTACCTCCGCCGCCGCCACCACCGTGTGAAGGCGACGAAGGTTGGGAATAAGAAGGTGCTGATTGGACCGGCGGCGAATAGCTAGGCTGAGAATAGCTAGGTTGGGAATAGCTTTCATTCCTTCTATTATTCTCATTGTTACTACTACGCTGTTCCCGAGGCTCGCTAAATTGCCTTCTCCCCCCATAATTTCTATTATCTGGGGCCGGCTGAGTTGATGGAGCAGGTTGAGTATAAGTGTTTTCCTGCCTTTGATTGCCTCCGTTAGATCCAGTATTTGACCTATTATTACTATCAAAGGTTCTTCTCCCCTGGTATGTGCCAGTGTTACCGGAATTATTGTCAGCGTCTTGCCTTGCGTTACTGTTATATTGATAGTCGTTGGCATTACGCGATCTATCACTACCATAAATTGATCGATCCTTGGATTTTTGAGTATACCTATTATCAACTGGGGCAACGTTATTAGTTTGACTTGATGATGAACTCCTATTAGGTGTGTTGTTCCCACTGAACGATCCTACATTCTCCCTTGGTCCATATTGGCGAGTCGGTCTCGAAAATCTCTCACCACCGTTACCCGCATAATACCCATTATAAAAACCATTATAATACCCACTTGAGAAGCTATTGTAAGGAGAATACCATCCACCGCCATAGTACGGTGAATACCAACTGTTGTAACCACATCCCCATAAGCTGCTGTATCCGCAATAACCGTTACCCCAAGTATTGTAGCCCATGCCACCCCAAGGGTTGTATAGATAGCCATAATTGAATCCAACATTCCAGAACGGATCACCGTAACCATAATTCATTCCGAAAGAATTGTTCCATCCCCATCCTGTAGAATAACCAAAGCCGATATTTACACTGCTGTAAGGTCTTGAATAACCATAATAAGGACTGCTAAATCCGGAGTTATATCCCCAGTACCCTGAACCGCCGTTGTTTCTGTTATAATTGTTGGTGATATAAGTATCTCCACCGGATGTTCTTGCATTAGAGTTGTTGTAATCGTCATCATTAAAATTACCGTTGTTATAGTTGTTGTCATTTCGACGGTTATAACGTGAGTAGTCAACTTCCTTATCAGTGCCCGTGTTATTTTCGGAAGGCTGATTGTAATTGTAATTATTGTAGGTGTTATTATTGTAAACTGTAGTTTCTGTCGGTTTGGAAGCTTCGTCTAAAGCTATCTTTTTTGCCTTGTCTTTCGAAGTAAAGTAAACGTCATCGTTTTCAACTTGTGACGTAGATTGAGGCTGCATACATTGTTGGAATGTAAAGCCCAATACAAGGAATAAAGCCGATATCTGTATGTATTTTTTCATAATCTTATTAGGATAGAGTCATTATAAGAACGCGCAGAAGTGCATGTATATTTAATACTCGTTCTTTAATTTTAAAGTTTATTAAAGTTAAAGATTTATCTTTGCTTTCTTAATAGTACAGTTTACAAATTGCGTACCAAAAATAGACAATCATAAATGAGCAAAGGTTTACCGAAGAGAAGTGATGATTATTCACAGTGGTATAATGAACTTGTCAAAAGAGCGGATTTGGCTGAGAACTCAGCAGTTAGAGGCTGTATGGTTATTAAACCTTATGGCTACTCAATCTGGGAGAAAATGCAAGCCGTTCTTGATAAGATGTTTAAAGAAACTGGACATAGCAACGCTTATTTTCCATTATTTATTCCAAAATCATATTTAAGCAAGGAAGCAAGCCATGTCGAAGGGTTTGCTAAAGAATGTGCGGTGGTCACTCATTACCGACTAAAAAACTCGCCTGATGGGAAAGGAGTAATTGTTGATCCCGAAGCGAAACTGGAAGAGGAACTAATAGTCCGACCTACTTCTGAAACCGTTATATGGAACACTTATAAAACCTGGGTTCAATCTTATAGAGATCTTCCCTTGCTTATAAACCAATGGGCAAACGTCGTAAGGTGGGAAATGCGCACTCGGTTGTTCCTAAGAACTACAGAATTTTTGTGGCAAGAAGGCCATACCGCCCACTCTACTAAAATGGAAGCGATAGAGGAGACGGAAAGGATGTTAGAGGTGTATGCAACGTTTGCTGAAAAATATATGGCGCTGCCCGTCATCAAAGGAAAAAAGACTGCAAATGAAAGGTTTGCCGGGGCTGAAGAAACGTACTGTATCGAGGCATTGATGCAGGACGGAAAGGCATTACAAGCTGGAACTTCGCACTTCTTGGGACAAAATTTTGCGAAGGCATTCGAGGTAAAATTTGCCACTAAAGAAGGAGGACTAGAATATGTTTGGGGAACCTCTTGGGGAGTAAGTACAAGGTTAATGGGCGCCTTGATCATGGCCCACTCCGACGATGAAGGCCTCGTGCTTCCTCCTTCACTCGCTCCGATTCATGTTGTAATCGTGCCTATTTACAAAACCAAAGAACAGTTAGAAGCAATTCGCGAGAAGGCACTAGCTATTAAAAAGGAATTGGCAGCAAAAGACATTGTCGTGAAGTTTGACGATCGTGACACACAGTCTCCAGGATTCAAATTCGCGGAGTATGAATTAAAAGGAGTACCTACAAGGATTGCCATTGGACCAAGAGATCTTGAAAATAACACGGCCGAAATAGCAAGACGAGATACGAAAGAAAAAATGTCTGTGCCTATGGTTGGCATTGCTCAGAAAATAGAGGGATTACTTGCAGAGATTCAAGAAAATATCCACAAAAAAGCTCAGACTTATAGAGAAGCTCATACTACAAAGGTTGACTCTTACACTGAATTCAAGGAGGTTTTAGATGGCAAAGCTGGATTTGTTTTAGCTCATTGGGATGGAACTCCTGAGACGGAGGAGAAAATCAAAGAAGAAACCAAGGCTACTATTCGGTGCATTGAATTGGACAGTGCCCAGGAAGAAGGGAAATGCATCTACACAGGTTTACCTTCTAAACAAAGGGTGGTATTTGCGCGGGCATATTAAGAGAAAAATTCTTAAAAGTACGTTTTTTAGAACTACATTGGAATTAATTAATTAATTTTTAATCATAAGAATTTTTGAGATATGGGTGTACAATTATTAATCATCGTCTTTGTTGCCATCGTCGGGTTTTTTATCCTGATGTATTTCGTGCCATTAAACCTGTGGATTACGGCCGTTTTCTCTGGAGTAAAGGTTGGTCTGCTGCAGCTCGTATTTATGCGAATAAGAAAAGTACCACCACGTATTATTGTGGAAGCGCTTATCACTTCGACTAAAGCGGGCTTAAATCTTACATTAAATGATTTAGAGACCCATTATCTCGCCGGGGGCCATGTGCCAATGGTAATAAAAGCATTGATTTCTGCTGATAAAGCAAATATTGCCCTGACTTTCAAACAGGCTGCAGCCATTGACTTAGCGGGAAGAGATGTATTCGAAGCTGTCCAAATCTCTGTAAATCCACAGGTGATCAATACTCCTAACGTAGCTGCTGTAGCACAAGATGGTATTCAGTTGGTTGCGAAAGCACGTGTGACACTAAGGGCAAACATTGCCCAATTAGTTGGAGGAGCGGGAGAAGAAACCATTTTAGCGCGGGTTGGTGAAGGTATTGTCACCTCGATCGGTTCCTCAGCTTCACACAAAGAAGTATTAGAAAATCCAGATAAGATTTCTAAACTCGTATTACAAAAAGGACTGGATGCAGGAACGGCGTTCGAAATTTTGTCTATTGATATTGCTGATATCGATGTAGGTACAAATATTGGGGCAAAACTTCAGATAGACCAAGCCAGTGCTGACCTAAAAGTAGCTGAAGCAAAAGCAGAAGAAAGAAGAGCAATGGCGGTCGCTGTTGAACAAGAAATGAAAGCGAAAGCACAAGAGGCCAGAGCGAAGGTGATTGAAGCAGAAGCGGATATTCCCAAAGCAATTGCAGAGGCCTTCCGTACAGGAAACTTAGGCATTATGGATTACTATAGAATGAAAAACATGCAAGCTGACACCGAAATGAGAGACTCAATTGCAGGATCAGGAAAAGAGGGTAAAAAACCGGAGAACCGAACTTAGCTTTCGGTTCTCATGCCTTGGAACAGAAACCACTTGTCATTGATGTTGATAATATCGTAAGATAAAGAGACAGACTTTCCAACAGCATCTTGTATCGTTATAAAAACTTTGCAGCCAATTTTTTCTATACTGCATTGCCTGGTCTGATAATCGATCAACTGGGTTGAAGACCAATTGATATTATTTTCTATTCCCTTTTGTATTACGAGATCAAAATTCCTTCTCGTGTAGACATTTAATTTGTCGGGCTGCAAGTTTTCAAACAAGGGTTTATTTTTTTCAGTACTTGTCGCTCGAAGATATTCTAGCTCGTTTTCAGCTGGGATATAGTTTTGCAGTGACTCAAACTGATTGTTTTTGATTGCTTCAAATATTAGTGTACTAAGTTCTTTCTCACTAGCGGCGCCTTTGACTGTAGGGCCAGGAACTACAGCCAAGTTATCATTTGCTTTAACATTTTGTATCAGCAAAATAAAAAAGGCGAGGATATATAGTCGGTTCATATTGTAGAGGTCTTGGATAAATAACTTATCCTTATCAGCGAATGTTTACTTTAATATTCGCTGCATCTTTTTAGAAGTATGCTTCTAACCTAGAATTATTTATTTTTGACAAAATACTTACCATGTCTTCACATAAAACTGAAATAAAAAGAGTCACTACCCACCAACTCAGAGAAATGAAGAGCCGGGGAGAAAAAATATCTATGCTCACTGCATATGATTACTCGATGGCAAAAATTCTTGATGGAGCTGGAATAGATGTGATTCTTGTAGGGGATTCTGCTTCAAATGTAATTGCCGGACATGAAACGACGCTTCCAATTACGCTTGACCAAATGATCTATCATGCCTCTTCTGTGATAAGGGCAGTAAATAGGGCATTGGTAATAGTAGATCTTCCTTTTGGTTCTTATCAAGGAAATTCCTCCGAGGCATTGCGATCGGCGATAAGGATCATGAAGGAATCAGGAGCACATGCAGTGAAAATGGAGGGAGGACTCGAAATAAAAGATTCTATTTTAAGAATTTTAAGTGCAGGTGTTCCCGTAATGGGCCATTTAGGATTGACCCCACAATCAATTTATAAATTTGGAACCTATACCGTTAGAGCTAAAGAAGATGAGGAAGCTTCTAAGTTGCTTGCAGATGCTCATTTGTTGCAGGAAACTGGCTGCTTTGCGATGGTATTAGAAAAAATTCCTGCAAATCTTGCAAAACAGGTGACTGAAAGCGTTCAGATCCCAATCATTGGAATTGGCGCGGGCCCCTTTGTGGACGGCCAGGTGCTGGTATCACATGATATGCTTGGTATTACAACTGAATTTCAACCTAGATTCTTGAGACGTTACGCCGATTTATCTCAGACGATGAATGATGCTGTCAAGGAATATATAAAAGATGTAAAGGCTAAAGATTTTCCGAATAATAATGAATGTTATTGATTGAGAACTTCAATCAATAACATTCATTATTGAGATTAAAAAGCGCCTCCTATGTTTAAGCCAAGTCTTACCATAGGAAAGAAGGTGTCTTTAAAGTTGCTCGGAACATCGTCGGTGAAATTATACTCTTCAGTATATCCGTTAGGAGCTGTTGCTTTTGCCTTTCCTCCGGATAGAGCATAATACCCTAACCCAAGTCCGAAGAATGGGTCAATAGCTACTCTACCAGCGATTAGTCCTTGGGCCCCAATCATCAGACCTAAGCCAACATTGGTAACGCTAACTTCTGCAGAACCCTTTCCTCTTTGATAATTAGCCTTAGCTTCATCGTCAAACTTTATATCTCCAGACCCCTTCACTGTAAACTTTTGAATAGGTAAATAAGCACCTAAATAGAACCCTC
>DASVUU010000103.1:0-16309 GCA_036386935.1 Cytophagaceae bacterium
ATGCAACATAAGCTTGTTTCCATCTGCATTGGAAATGGTCGAGGCATCCTGACCCCAAACCCTTACATCTTGTATAACGGTTTGAAACGTTAGCTTATCCCATTTATAGCCAAAGTTTAGACGTGTCCTTTGACTCGTAAAAAAGGCAGGGTTACCGTCTTTAATTTGAGGATTTCCTAATCCATCTCGAAATTCTGTTCTGGCACGAAGCTGACCAGTTAAGGACATTTGTGCTTTTGCTTTCGGAAGGATCATGCTAAGAAGTGGTGCACAACAAAAAAACAGGAAGAGTAACTTTTTTCTCATGGCAATAAAAGTTGTTTAGAAATGAATTTGACTTTTATAGGTAGTGAGGTGTGCACCACTCACAACTTTCATAAGCAGGTCCGAGAATCCTCTAGATAACTACTTATATCACGAACTTAAAAAATAAGTATATATACTCAAAACATTTACTTAGATATTTAAAAAAGATCTTCCCTTTTTAACATCATTTAAGCAAAAAATACAATTTTATAAGAAACCATCCTGAAATTTTACCATAATGCGAACAATTATATGTATTTAAAACCCAAATGGCATAAAATTTTGACGGCGACCAATTCATTGGATTCGGTAAGTAGTTTTGGGTCGTTTAGGCAGAAATGGCCAACTGGCACCTTCGAGATTTTTGTTAGATGGGCGAAAAGCTTTCTAAAGAGCAGTTCCTTACTTATAAGGTCGTGGTTGAAAACCATATCATAAATATTGGGTTATTAGTGGAAGTTTAAGGCTAAAAGATTACATTTCGACTAAAACACCTTTTTAACATCTGCAAAAAGGGATTTGATATATGACTAATAAATCCATTGACTCCTTTAAAGGGCCCATCAACACTTCCTGTTTTTTCAAAAATTTAATAGTAAACGCTCAGTTCTCCTGTGTATTTATCCTAGACAATAAAGGAATCGTACTTCATATAAGCCAATCTGTCTATCACTGGTATGGGTATCGACCTGAAGATATTGTTGGTAAAAACTTCGAAATCCTTTTTACAGACGAAGACAGGCTAAGGAACAGACCTCCTATAGAGCTAGAAGTAGCACTTACGAAAGGCTCATGTACTGACAACAACTATATCGTGCATAGAAACGGAAGCCATATCTGGAGTGCTGGAGAATCCATATGTACTGAAGATGAAGACGGAACGGTATATATTGTAAAAAACATCTATAATATAAACGAACAGAAGCTTCTAGAGAATTCACTCATTTACTCAAATCAGCAACTTTTAGAAACAAAAGAAGATCTAAATCTCATCAACGACGAGCTTTGCTATCGCAATGAAGATCTACTTAAAATGAATAAAGACCTTGACAATTTTGTATATACTGCTTCTCACGACTTGAAAGGGCCGATAAATAATATTGATGGTCTTACCGAGGCTTTGAGCGAAATTCATTGTCAAGATGAAAACTCGATGCAATTGATTGCAATGATGAAGGATTCCATCCAAAAATTTAAGGTTGTACTTTCTGATCTTTCCACTATAGGCAAAGCTCAGCAGGACAGTCTACATGGCGCTAGCTTCATTAAATTCGAAGAAATGTTTGACGAGGTGAAATTTAGCCTCACTGAGCTTATAAATGAAAACAAACCAATATTTCATGCTGATTTTAATGCGGCACCAGAAATAAAGTTTTCGAGAAATAATCTGAGAAGCGTTTTATACAACTTAATATCAAATGCAATCAAATATCGGTCGCCAGCTAGGCAACCAGAGATAACAATTAAGACTGAAAAAGTTGAGGATAAAACACTTTTGACTATAAGCGACAATGGGCTTGGAATAAAGCAAGAGGATCAACCTAAAGTATTCTCTCTATATAAACGGCTTCATGACCATGTAGAAGGTACTGGAGTAGGCATGACAATAGTGAAACGCATAGTTGAAAACCATGGTGGCACAATCGAGATGGATAGCGTTGTAGGCCAAGGGACAACATTTAGGCTATTTATAAAAGAGAGTTAAATAGCCTATATCCTTCTGGAAAAAAATCCTTTATGTGAACAGCCTTACCTTTCTTTGTCTAATATTTCTTGTATAGATTTTAGTGTAAGTGGTTTTGGAAGGTAATAGGCATTTAAAGGCACTACTTTCTCGTCGATAAACTTCTTTTGAGACGAGTTAGTCAAAAGACAAATTTTTACTTTATTCTTATTTACAAAATCCCTGGTCTGGAAATAATCTAAAAACTCAAAGCCATTGGTAATAGGCATATTTAAATCCAAAAATATCAGCTCTGGGCAATGATTGCTATGGGTTTCGGAGAAGTCCTCTAAAACCTTGATACCGGAACTGCCATTTTTTGCAATTCTTATATCATCCGTCACGTTCGATTTTCTCAACACGTTTTCATGAACAAACAGTGTTATATCGTCATCATCAATCAGTATAGCGCAATTTATTTTCTCCATTTTTCTTCTATTCTATGTATTATAATACTTTTTTAGTGATTTGTGTTTATGTTCTTCTGAATAATAATCCAAAACACCCACTTTTACAGCAAATTATATCTTACCCGTGCCTTACGTAAAGATTAAAATTGCGTTCACTTCCGACTCAAAGTATATAGCAAAACAATCATTTTTTAGCATTGAGAAATGCCTCTAAGTTTTCTTTAGATCTTGAAAAAGTAAGCAAAGGAAACATTTTATAATAGTTTCCTTGGTCAAAAGTGTGATCATAACAGGTCTTTAACATAACCAATCTTTTATCATCAAAGGTAAAAAGCTTTGCGACCTCAGAAACTTGCTGAGTCGTGAAGCAATTGTTAGATATTATCTGATTTGCAACCATCAATTTATCATCGTCAAAGACATTCTTATTTATGCTGGACAATCCCTCATCGAAATCTCTTGAAGACATGGGCCAAGGACAACCGATAGGACCGTTATACCCAGGCATATTGTAGACTGGCGATGGGTGTGAATGAGATGGAGGCACTGGAGACCCAACGGTGGTATTTGTGTTTCCAATACCAACATTTATAGTAACTCCCGTGTTTCCTACAGCGCCACCGATGCCAGTGGATAGAGACCGATCTGGTGCGGGGGCTGAGAATACGTCTTGAGAGGAACTTGCAACTGGTGGAAGAGGAATACGGTCGTTGGCGAAGGGTGCAAAGCCCATATATTTCAACCTAAATCTATTTTTTTTGTAAACTATAGAGTAGGAATATTCATGGTATTCGCTGTTTGGAATTCTATAGTCCTCCAATGATAGTTCTGCATCCAGAGGAGCAAATGTTTTATTTTCAAATAGGATTCTGACATTGCACAATCTTTGAGAAAGGTTTGAAGCCAATACATTTGTTAATGGATTTTCATTTTGCCGGATACCATTCACAATCAAATAGAATTTATGACCATCGTTAGAGTAAACTACAAGGTCTCTAGGCTGCGCAGTTAGATTGAATGAACAAGCAATAATAAAGCTAATTAAGAGAATGTATTTCATATCTTTTCAAATAAAAGTCTATTGATATATGGAACTTTTTAGACTAAAACAAAAAGACTGCCAAATTTGGACGGTCTTCAATTTTCAATGGAAAGATTTTGCTTAGACTAATTTATTATGATCAAAGTTATCCGTGATTATTAATAAAGGACCTAAGATAACCTACTAGCATTATTAAATTTTTACCTTTATGTGTTTTAATGAACATTGCATCTAAATACCTTAGGGTAAGCTATCATATGCTTAGGCGAATAGTTTATGGTGCCGATTCGACAAACATCACGGTTGATTAGGAGCAGTTTTATTAATTATAATTTGCACAAGGGATGGCGTGGAAACCCCGGAAGGAGGAACGACTGAGGAGTTGCAACAACAGCCCGGTACCGCTTTTCGCGGTATGGGCCCAACGAAAGGCTTAATTAAAAACGTATGATTCTAGAGGTAGCAATTTTACATGTTAAACATGGAAAGGAAGAGGAATTTGAAAAAGACTTCGCAGTTGCGGGAATGTATATAAGCTCTGTCAAAGGTTATATCAAACATTCCCTCAGCAAGTGTATAGAGCAGCCAGCCAAGTATCTCCTCATGGTAGAATGGGAAGGCCTAGAAGATCACACAATAGGATTTAGGCAATCTGCCGAATACCTTGAATGGAAAAAACTTCTACATCACTACTATGATCCGTTTCCTACGGTAGAACATTATACAACCGTCATCTAGTGTTAGACAAAATATCCATTAACCCATATAATGCTATTTCAACCCCTTCGCATTTGAAAATTTTTTACCGAATGAATTGATATTATTTGCTTCTACCGGAACGGCTTCTAACGTAAATTCGTGACGCGTTTTACCTGAGTACAAAATGGCAGACTCACCTTTCTTTAGATCCAGCTCTATCACTCCATCAGCTATTTTTTTAAAGTTAATCTTCCTCTCTGAGCCTATCTTCAATTGTGCCAGATCGAGGTTGGACTTGATTTTGCAAGGCTCGCCTGCTAAGCTTTTGACTTGAATAAAATCAATCTTCCCATTTTTCAATTTGGACGTTATTAGAAAAGCTCCTTCAGTTCTCAGATCGTTGATACTTGCATTACTCCATTTTTCTGGAATTGCAGGAAATACTCTGATAACTCCTCCCCAACTTTGAATCAACATATCTTGTATTGCGTTAGCGCCCGTAAAGGGTGTCTCAATGACTGGGCCAGCCTCTCTATAAAGGGTATTGCTAGTGATCCCTGGAAGGAATTTGTATAGATACTTTAGCGCGTCGTCACCCTTTCCTAGGGTAGATGAAATAGAGGAGGCGTTGGTGAACGACCATGCAGTCAAACCTTTTCCGACCTCAACCGTGAGCCAATGCTCCAATGACCGTTCGATAAGCTTTTTATTGGCCTCGGTGGTGGGATTAAAAATATGTAAAGGGTAAACCATAAGCATCTGGGAATAGTGGCGATGGGATTCTGTCAAATCCACGTCCTTCCCTACTCTGAATCCGGTTTCGTTGGTAGGATAGTCGACTAATCTTTTTTGTATATCCCTCCATTTGGGTATAAGTGGGTCCTTCAATTTCAATTTTTCTGAAACCTCTATGAGGGTACTTGTGCCCCAACGGAAAAGAGATAAGTCATAATTGCAGTCTTCAGCTGCCTTATATTCTGGCGCATATGTGACCGGTAAATGAAGTCTACCATCTGCGCCTTCGACCATTAAATTAATATATAGGTTCATGCTGGCTTTTAATAAAGGGAAGAAATGCGTCAACAATGAATCATCCATAGAATACCTGTATTGCAAGTAATAATTATACAAGGCCCAAGGCAAATTGCCTGGCTCTCTCCCCCCGAAAGGGAAAGTATCCTTCATATTAATTTCCGACAAGAGGTCATAACTGCTGACCCTCGCGATGCCCGCTGAGTTATGCCTAAATTCTTTAGGGACATTCTTTTTTAAATTCTCGAAATTCTTATTTAAAATATCTACTAACGGTAATGCTATTTCAAGCCTATTGGCCGCATAAAGCGGCATGTATGTAACCTGGATATTCATATTCCACCAGACAGCGCGCCATGGGCTGTAATGGTACCAGGGACCCATTAAATCTATGACAGGACCTTCTGGCCGAGTGGCAGATCCATACTTGTACTGTTGTATCCAATAAAAGCTTTCAAGCTTAGTATCTGGAATGGAAATAAAACTTTTAGGATAGAAGTTGTGCCACCAATACCTGTGGCTGGCCTCAAGCTTTGGGTATTGCATATGAGTGGCGTTGGCCATAATTTTCTCTGCAGTGTAAGGATTTACGGAGAATCTACCAGCGAAAGCTATGGTGGAGACATGGATCGTTTTATTGCCTAGAGGAAAATGCGAGTATGCGACGGTAAATGACTCTTTGCTTTGTAGTAATTGAGTATGGTAAGTAACATTATTTTTCACAGTGACCGTTGCCGTTGGATTTGGAGATTGGTAGGTACCCTTCTCTGGCACGTCGCAACAGGCCCAATCCTTTATACATGCAGATAACTCGGGAACAAATTTGAAATCGGTATTCTTCTCTCCCCCAGTTCCTTCAATTTCCGTTACCATCACCATATCTATGGCGTGAATGTAAGACTTAAAGATGATCTGTCCTTGATCGGTGATAATTGTTCCGTTCAACTCCGCGTTCCATAGGTCAAGTCTGGATTTGCAGGAAATAATGTTTCCCTTCGCCTTAAGGACAAACTTTCCGATGGGAATTCTTGTATTTTTATAGCCTTCGAGGGTGCCAATGCAGCTGTCAGTAACATCGGACCTATTGATGTCCCAACGAACACTTTTAGCGTCTTCCCGATGAACCATCGCACCTAAAAGTCCATTGCCTAAAAAAGCGCCATCGTACCAATACGAATTCATAGTATCCAAGACCATGTCGTGATTACTCATAAATTTTTCCCAATCTATTTTATGATGGATTTGGGCTGTTTGAGAGAATGCATTGCTGGCGAGAAAAAACAACAAAAAGAAAAACTTATTCATGTGAAAACTCAAAATTAGTTGAAAGAAATCGGTAAATATCAGTACTTATGGTAAAAGGCTTATTGTTATACGGGACACAAGCCATAGCCACTCAATTGTCAACATTAAAAAACAAATTTACCATCGGCAAGCTAGGCTGTCTATTGGGCTACTCCTATGTGTAATGCGAGTCTGCTAAAGGGTTCTGTAAGTTTAAAAATAAATACCATAATAAAAAAATTAATTGATGTGTTGCAATTATGTTGATAGAGATATGTGCAACTAAAAAGATAGCTACTAGCAAACTCGGATGCTTCGGAAGAAAACTTAAGAAGAGACAACCTAAAACCTAACATCATACTTTCACGACACCTGGGGTATGTATAGAGATGGCCCTAGAAAATCAATCTTTAATCAATAAAAAATAGGCCGATTTTCTTGTGTCGTTGTAAAAATTTAATTGAAATCAGAACAGCAAAATTTTTCTAAGAAACCTGCTAAGATCCTGCCGGCTTCTAAGTCAATAATACGGGCCTAAAGCAAAACCTTGCAAAGCTAATTTGCAATAGCCGGATAAAGGCGCGAATCAAACTCCCACGGGTTTTAATACCATACCATAATCGTTATACAATGAACTAGACTTGGTATAAATAAACAATTCCCTCATTGTTTAGTGATAGTAATCAGCAATAGTTTTTGGTTTATATATACCTCATACAAAAGATGAAAATAGCAACTTACAATGTAAATGGCGTCAATGGGCGGCTGAATGTACTTTTGAGATGGCTTGATGAATCCAAGCCGGATGTAGTATGCCTCCAGGAATTGAAAGCGCCTAATGAAAAATTTCCAATAGAGGCAATAGAAGCCGCTGGCTATAAGGCAATATGGCATGGTCAAAAAAGTTGGAATGGTGTCGCCATTTTATCCCGTATTGGAGAGCCAAAAGAAGTTATAAGAATTCTTCCTGGCGAGGAGGAAGATATTCAGAGCCGGTATATTGAAGCTGTTGTCAAAGGTGTTCATGTCTGCTGCCTTTACTTACCTAACGGTAATCCAGCACCTGGGCCTAAGTTTGATTATAAGCTACGATGGTTTGAACGATTAACGGCACATGCAGCAAATCTTATCGCCACCAAGAAGCCTGTTGTACTCGTAGGTGATTTTAATGTAATGCCTACTGAAATGGATGTTTACAAGCCAGAGAGATGGGTAAATGATGCACTTTTTCGACCAGAAGTACGAGAGGCATTCAGAACTATTGTAGACCAGGGTTGGACGGATGCATTGAGGACCATATATCCAAACGAAACTATTTATACTTTTTGGGACTATTTCCGAAATGCCTATGGCCGCAATGCTGGATTAAGGATTGATCATTTTTTGTTAAGTCCAAAACTAAGCAAAAAGCTTCTGAATGCAGGTGTGGACAAAGAAGTCAGAGGATGGGAAAAAACAAGTGACCACGCGCCGGTTTGGATAGAATTGAAGGATTGATTGGGTGAATACACATCATTCTAGTTAAAAACTAGAGCTAACGGTTCAATATATTTATTGAAGTCTGTTTGGTTCGTGAGGACACGAACCATTGGGTTGAGTAATTTTACGCTATCAAAATGTAAGCGAGAAACATACTGTGAAAATTTCCATGCTTGTAACCGAGACTATCTTTGAGAGGACCCTCAAGCAGTATTTGAACTTCTGATTTTATAGACGTTGGGTTCTTGAGGACGCGAACCCACGGGTTGGAGTTTCAGGTTCGTGACGACGCCAACCATTGCTTGGAGATTCGGTTCCTGAGGACACTAACCAAGGGTTGGATTCGTGGGGACAAGAACCAGGGGTTGAACATTTATGATTAGAATCAACAGACAGAGCATTATAAGTGGAGATAACGTTCCAAACAGAAAACATGCTGAGGCTAAAAATTCCATAACAAAAAAATTATTTTTTGATTAATCAGGAAGCATCACTAATATGAATCATATGGAATTAAAAGATAAAATGAGCAGTCAGGACGTCGTTATGGGAGGCCTCAGCTCAAGTGCAATTGAAGCGACTATTTCTTCTCCGCCAACAGCAAAAACACCTAACAATATCGATAAGGAATCTATAGGTCTTCAGGATCCTATTACAAAGTATCCCAAGCCTCCATTTCGCGAACAGCGTCAACCCTGGCCGGGACTTGCAGGTGAGATGGACCCTCGACCTGATCATGGAGAAAAGAGCTACAAGGGTTATGGGCGTTTGAAGGGCCGCAAGGCGTTAATTACCGGTGGTGACTCAGGAATGGGACGCGCCGCTGCAATCGCTTATGCGCGTGAAGGCGCAGACGTAGCCATCAATTACCTACCGGAAGAAGAGGCTGACGCGCGTGAGGTAATTGCTCTAATAAAAGCTGAGGGCCGAAAAGCCATCGCTATCCCTGGTGACCTAAAGGACGAATCTTTTTGCAAGCGACTTGTAGCAGAGGCCGTAATGCAGCTGGATGGACTTGATATATTAGTGAACAATGCTGCAAGACAACAAACCTACCCCTCCATCCTAGATATTTCTACAGAGTCTTTCGACGCGACAATGAAGACAAATATTTATGCACCCTTTTGGACCATAAAGGCGGCATTGCCGCACCTCGCCCCTGGTTCAGTAATCATTGCCACCACCTCAGAGCAAGCGTATGATCCCTCTGCCGATCTATATGATTATGCTCAAACAAAGGCGGCGACTATGAATTATGTAAAATCACTTGCCAAGCAACTTGCTTCTAAGGGTATTCGCGTGAATGGAGTCGCACCTGGGCCAATTTGGACGCCTTTGCAAGTAAGCGGTGGTGCAACACAGGAGAAACTTAAAAGCTTCGGAGGTGATACACCAATGGGCAGACCAGGACAACCAGTAGAGCTGGCCTCGATCTATGTTCAGCTTGCTGCAAGTGATGCGAGCTATGCCACAGGTCAAATATATGGTGCCGGCGGCGGATCGGGACAGCCATAATTACCAATAAACTAACCGTCCATTATAAATGTTAGTATTCCCGGTCTGCCTAAGGTAGGCCGGGAACTCATTATTTTGCTACATTAATTTTCAATCCATTGTCTGCAGGATAATGAACGAGAAGCGTGGGAAAGCGAAAAAGGACGACGGCTCCTTGTCTCAAAACTTTCTTAACCAACCTAACATTGAAGCCCTACTTAGTACGCGGGGTTATCGGTACCTTATTTTATCTTCGTTGCTTTTATCCACTCAATTACAATTGCTATCAATTCAGATTTTCCAGTTTCGATGTCTTGCAAGCTTTTAAAAGTTACCACGGCTCTGTCATTCTCTTTCCAAACTAGCATCTTGCTTGCATTTGAAATTAATTTATTTTTTAGCGGCTCCTGCTTTTTTGCTCCTCTATGAAAAATTAATTGTGCTTGTTTGGAAGGTGGCTGAATTCTCATAGTAATTCGGTCTTCATCATCAAAGCAATAGTTGGGGCCATTCCATTTTATGTTTTCCGTCAGAGCTGTTTCCGCCGATAAAATGTAATTTCTTAGTAGCTCAATCTCTGTTCTGAACGGATGGCTCAGTGCATCTAAAAAGCTGGTTACTTCACTGTTCAGGTTAGTTGGTTGTTTTGCCATTTCTCTAATTTTTAAGAATAATGTCCCTCCGAGCATATCGCTGGTTCGCGAATTTACCATTATTTCAATGGATAAAAATGATTGGCATCTCCCCGTATGAGCAAGCTTCTACTTGTTACTCTTAACAATCCTTCGTCCTGCTGAAGCAAAATAAATTTTATTTATTAGGGGACAATAAGAAAATCACCTTGTCACTTTCACTGCTGTTTATGGATAGTGTTTTTAGCAAATTTATAGAGCTCTATTTTATGAACGGTCTGAAACATTCCAAGAATCTAAGGGAGTAATTAACATCAATATTTTACTAAAATTGTTTTACTGACCTACCTGATAGCTATATTGCAGACTTTTAAAATTGGCCCTGAAATCTCATATCAACCTTATGAATCGAATTATCAAAAAAATTGTTTGCACATTCCTTTTGTTCATTTTAGTAAATGCGGGAGTTTTTAGTCAGTTAAGAGTAGGAGTTCAAGGTGGTATAGGAATGTCCTATGTCTCCAACGTGGAAGACCATTTGGCAAGGCAATATGGCTGGATGGAAGGTGATCGAGGAACTAAAACAGGGATTAATTTATCTTTATTATGCAGGTACAATCCTTTAAAAAAGTACACAGTCTTTTTGCAGGCTGAATTGAATTACACCTCCAAAGGCTATAGGTATTCTATTACCAAAAACATTGATCCCAAATATACATCCAGCACCGCTGTATATCCGGGGCCTGGCGGTAGCAGTGTTGCTTTGAACACAATTACGTATTGTCCCTCCTGTACTGATGAACAGAAGGAAATAGCTTTTTTCCAAGTATCAATGAACTATGTACAAATCCCCGTCCAAGTAGGTGGTGTCATTCGTACAGAAAATTTTGATATCCATCTTATGGGTGGAATGTTTTTTGGGTACTGGGTAAACGGGAATGTTAAATCAAAAAATATGGGCAAGAGCTCCTATGACTATCGATTCAGTGAAGTAGACCAAAGATATGACAGGGGAATTATTGTAACTGCAATGGTAAGTTATCCTTTGGATTTCGGGGATATTTTTCTTGCAGCTAGTGCTTCCGCTGGCTCTTTGGACGTGCGGAATGTGGAAAAATTAACCTATGATAAGACGTATTTTATAGATCCAATAAGAATGCCTATTTTGGCCTGAGCGCTGGGATCATACTTGGTAAGCCAAACTATGATAAGGATTAGCTTTGAATTGCAGCTTACTCCATTAAGTTTTTGAACCCATAGTGATTGTAATGGCCTTTAAACTCAAAAAGATGCTAGGAAATAGCATCTTCTTGAGCTTGTATTTCGCCTTTTCTGTCAATTACTTCCTCATCACTTATTAAAAGCCTTTTTAAGGTCATCAACTGCCACAGCCTGAGCCTGCTTTGCCTCTGGAAGAACGGTTGCCATTCCAAAAAATTCATGAGTTACTCCTTTATACAGTTGGTAATTCACATTTGATCCTGCTGCTTGTAACCTATCAGCCAAAGTCTTTCCTTCACTCTGCAAAGGGTCTATTTCAGCGGCAATTATAGTTGCTGAGGGCAGATTCTTTAAATCTGCGTCTACAAGCTTGGTAGACGTCTTTAGAGTTAACCAGTTACTTAGAACCTTTATTGCCATCAAAAGTATTAAGATCCCACTCGTTTTTCCAATATAATTTTAATTCATTGTTTTCGAATACTATCGGCAACCAAATATACCGGGAATCTTTTAAATGATGACGGCTCCACCGGTCAGCCATAAATATAAATTGTCCCTTTTTCTCATTTAGAGGAAATACAAAAGTTGATTGGCTATTATAAGAGGAATCTTTTCCACTCCCCTGCCATGGATTTCCTTTCGTTGTCCATTTTCCCATAATTGAATCACTCACCGCATACGACGCTGCATTAGGATCCCATCCTGTCAAGCCGGAGCTGATCAAATAATATTTGTTCTTAAACTTGAAAACAGCTGGAGCCTCCCGTGTTTCATCTTCCAAAATATTGTTGAATACGCCAGTTGGTTGCATATAGTCGTGCGATAACAAACTTATATGTAGCGTATTCATTCCAGGGCCCGAAGCAAATATGAGATAGGCTTTGCCATTATCGTCTTTGAATAAGGTCATATCTCTACTCATAAGTCCATCTGGACGGACACTATTGACATAAGAGAACGGCCCCGTAGGATTGTCACTGATTGCAACGCCTGCTCTAGCATATTGATATCCCTGCTTCTCAATATGCATCCACATTACAAACTTGCCTGTTTTTTCATTGTATATAACCTTAGGCCTTTCTAAGACACCTTTGTGATATAGATCATGGGTACTATCAGTTTTATTGGCTGGCAACGCTAAGCCTTCGTATTTCCACTTATATAAGTCCTTCGATGAATAACAGGAAACACCTATGACATCTACTCGGCTATCATTATTTATATAGGGATTAGGAATATGATAATTTTCCATATCTTTATTCTCTCCATACCAATAGTAGGTGCCTTTATGCAATAATAAGCAGCCACCATGTGCTTGAATTGCCCGTCCTTTGTCATCGTTCCAAGTTTGTCCGGGTCGAAATTTATTTTGGGATATTAGGTTAACGGATGTGCCAAGCAACAATACAACTAAGCAAACTTTCTTTGTAAAGTCCATTTATTAAGGGGTTAGGTCGTAAACTAATGGAGGTTAGTACTTCTTATAATGCGAAATTATACTCATTGCAATTAATTCCAAATTTGAAACTCAAAATAAAATTTTTCGTGACATAACTTCTCAGTAAACTTAATTATGTCAACTCCTTCAAACATATTATCCGTCTAAGGTTGGTTTCCTAAAAATGAAACAATATTCAATGAGATCAATCCGTATTATTCTATCAATTAATTCCTCCAATTTAACTGTCCTATGTTGAGACTTCTTCCAAAAGGCAAGAACAACAGGTACAAAAAGGTTATCATATAAGTGGCACGGAGCCAAAAGGCCGTTACACCTGATTTCTTATGTCACCTGCATTAGCTGGCAATGCATTGAGATCCCAGATCTGGATGAGCTGATTAACGGGAGAAAAACAATTGCAAAAATAAACAGTCTTGAATTAATTCGATTTGCCCGCAATGAGAATATCATATAATTGAACTCCCCTATTGAGAAAATAGAGCTTATTAAATGGCCCCTGTAAAGATCGATCCAGCGAACAAGTATGAATGTTAAAAGCTAGTTTTTATCGCGGTTTGTTATAATATCCATCTTTTCTATTGAGCAAACATGATTAAAGACAAAATTATAACTCAATTACAAATACTCCCAATACCCTTCGTGAGGCATCGATGGGTATTGGGAGTCAATTACCATGGCACTTCTCCCGTTTCGGGATTATTTTCTTCACTAAAGAATTTTCCAGTCGGTCCGTCTTTGTCAATCAAGGCATACTTTATAATTCGCTCACCCGCAACTTCCACACTACCTGGCCCACGATGACCGTTAAAATCCGTCTTTGTAAATCCCGGGCAAACAGCGTTTATTTTGAAGCCGGTATCCCTTAGCTCGTATGCCAAAACCACTGTATACATATTCATTGCTGATTTTGAAGAAAGATACACGGCTGCTTTGTAGTCGTAATACTTGTATGAAGGGTCGCTGTGCAAAGTAATTGAACCTTGACTTGAACTTACATTAACAATACGAGGCTCTGAAGATTTTTTTAATAAATTAATAAATGCCTGAGTAACTCTTACAACCCCGTATACATTTGCGTCATAGACACTTTTGAATTGGTTGATTGTTGAATCGAGTGCCGCCTGTGGATGGCCACCAAAGATGCCAGCGTTATTGATAAGTATGTCCAACGTTTTCGTTTTCTTACCTATCAACGTACGAGCATTTTCAACAGATTTATCGTCCGTAACGTCAAGCTGAATCGCCTCTACATTGCTTAGTCCCTCTCCTACTAGTTTTTTGACGGCCGCTAACCCGTTTTCTAAATTGCGGCTTCCAAGGTAAACGTAAATCCCTTTTTGAGCAAGCTGCCTTGCAACTTCAAAGCCAATGCTCTTGTTGGCTCCTGTTACTAATGCTGTTTTCATTTCTTTATGTTATTTATGAAGCAAAAGTAGATCGGTGAAGATCAATAGGGATGGACAAATCAATTTATTCTCTAGACGAATCTTGCTGAGCTTCTAAAAACTCACTTACGCTTTTTCCAGTGCATTTTTTAAAAAATCTTGAAAAGTAGTCAGGATCATTAAACCCCAATTCATAAGCTAATTCTTTTACAGAAAGCTGAGAGTACTGCAGCTTTCGCTGTGCTTCAATCATTAGACGGTTAGTGAAAAAATCCTTTGGCGAAACTCCGGAATATTCCTTTACGATCCGGTATAAGGTATTTGTAGTCAAAGCCAATTTATCTGCTATTGCATTCACAGAAGGTTGCTCTGTAAGATGTGTTTCCACCATTAATTTGAACTCAATAAATTTTGACAGGTTGTTGTTTAAGATATTTATTGGTTCAGTGTTTTTAAAATAAGCACTATTCAGATCTGTTAATAGTGAATTCAAGTAAGCTAATATTATTTCGGTATCGGTTGGTTGCGCGCCTACCTGGAGTATCTGATTTAAAATTCCAAAAACTTTTATTACTCTCTCTCTTGTGACATCGTCAAAAATTATAACCTGGGAGTTTAAAGGATTAACTAAAAAATGAAATGGTTGTGGTAGCAATGCCAATGTATTTTCATCAAATAACACCTTGAAATATTTGAGACCAGCAGTTTTAGGTGGAGGGGTAAAAACTTGATTAGGCATTGCAAAAAGCAAATGCCCATCAGAAAGAGTGATGTCTTGTAGATCAAGGCTGTATGTAATAGAGCCGCTTTCAACTAGTATTATAAAATAAGAAGTCAGCCTACGAGGCTGTAAGAGCTTTTGCTGAACGTCAGCAGAAGGATAGGGACTGCTATTTGAAACAATTTTTATATTCAACTTGTCATTCTTTAACTGCTCGGATTTATCGTTTCTGCCTTGCATCTGCCCTACCCCCAATTGTTATTTCTGTTTGTTTAACTCCTCCTTTATTTTTTGTACACTGACACCTCCAACTGCAATATCCTCATCAGGTTTTTCATTGATTGTGATAAAAAATAGATGTCTTGGTATCCCTGTAATTTCTACAGAAATATCAGTTAGTTGAGTTATGAGTTTGTCTTTTGCTTCTCTTGTTAGTTTTCCGGCCGTAAATTCAATAATTGGCATAAAGTCTGTGAATTATTTTTCACGTAGTTTCAAATTCTGTTATAAAATGCACTGATATAAGCGTCTCGCCCGTACTTCCTAAGGATTCAGCGTTCCCGGACGCATTAATTTTACAGATCTCTATTCTTCTAAACATACGGATGCAATGTACAAGTAGACAGATTTTGTGTTGGTATTTATACAAATATTTACCCTGCCTTTTGAGTGAACGCAATCAAGAAACAAAATAGATGCGTTACAATTGAAATACCCTCAATTGCATAAATTTACATCTTGTCCACCATATCTTAAATTATAACCGTTTAATATTTAAATGCACAGATTTAAGATAATCTTAATGCTGAGCCCTGCACTTCCTCTGACCCCGAAAACTATCGGTCAAATAAGGAACCAGCCTGTTGCCAACGCCTCCCTATTTTACTCTCAATTATTCGTTCAATCTTTATTTTTCATTTTTTCCGTAGCCATTGCTGGCAAGCCGGTGTCGCCACTTTGTGTTTTAAAATTAAACCTTAACAGGGAGATTCGACCTACCGCATGTGCTTCAGCATAATAGTCGCCTTCCACCGTCCAAACTTTATCTTTTATAAAATGGTCAGCTTTCCCATCAAAGGTTATGGTCGTTAACTTGTCTCCAATTGTTACTTTGAAATTGGTGAGATTATGTTTCGTTTTATCAAAGCCGGGCAGAAAATTTGCCCAAGCACCGGTAATATCATCTGGTGAAAGTAGTGCAGGTTCGCCACCCGTCATAGTTGTATAGTCAAGCAACACCTTTTCGGTCATTGCATTTCTTACTTTTGTCCAGTTCCTTTCGTCAGCACCTTCAAAGATGTCGAGAATACTTTTTTCTATTTCTTCTGCCATTCTATATAATTATTGTATAGTGAATATTCTTGTTGGGTTTGTCCGCTATGGTTGGAGGCTCCAAGTCAACATGGGTACTGTTATATA
>DASVUU010000104.1:0-3381 GCA_036386935.1 Cytophagaceae bacterium
GAACTTCATCCATCTGGGGGTTTGAAACAAACCTTCTCCTGCAGAGTAGGCCTGTGACAGAAGTTCTGTCATACCATATTCGGCACATACCCTTTTCACTCCAAACCTTTCAATCAAAATTTGATGGACCTCATCCCTAGACAACTCTTTACCTCTTCCTTTCATCCCTCCCGTTTCAATAATAATAGCATTAGCTAGGTCAACAGTAGTTTCCAAATCTAGCAGTGCATACGTAACACCAAATAAAAGATTTATTTTTTGCCTGGAATTTTTAAAAAAAAATTGAAAATCTTCGGACTTCGAAACGAAGCCGCCGTCAGTTAAAGTAAGAAAGTAATCGATCATAAAAATGAGCGATGAGTGGCTATTTTCCTGATAGGAAGGCAAAAAAGCTAGTATATTGTAGTTAGTAATAGGTCCGAACCGAGCTTCAAATATATGTCTGCTTACTTCTTTATAAAACTCTGGATCCGCCACATAATGACTGCTGCGAACTATTCCGGTTGTTCCACTGCTCTTAAATATTACTTTGGGTGTTTCAAAAGGATCGATGATTTGATGATTCTTAAAAAAGCCGATCGGAAGGAAGGGTATTTGGGTATAATGCGTTATTAAATTGGTATCAATTTTTAAACTATCGATATATGCTTTATATATTTCTATTCGTTGTGCTTGATAGAAAAATAGGTCTAAGGCCTTATTATTAAAATTATTTTCGTCAATATCGAAAAGTTGGTTTTTAAAACTATTTTTGATAAACATTCAGTAACATTTGTTCAGGAAACATGCGGGTTTACAATTATTTAGTTCTTTTATTGTCTTTCATCATCTTCACCGCCTGTAAGAAATCTCCAGGCTATCCTGATACTCCAAGTATTGAATTTAAAGATATTAAAAAAATATATGGTTCACGGCAAACCCTGAACCTTTCTATCGATGTGAGTTTTAAAGATGGGAACGGTGACTTAGGATTGAGTACAAATGAAACTACAGCGCCATATCAAGAATTTAATTATGAAATGGCAAATGGAGCAAGAGTGATTATCGACAATGCGGATAATTATGATTGCAAGGACATATTGAAACCTAATGGCGAAACTAACTTCTTTAAAATAAAGCGGAATCTAAACCATTATAACTATTTCATTGAATATTTCGGTAAGGCCAAGGGTTCTAATAACTTTATCCCATTGAGCTATGAGAAGGCATCATGTGAGAAATTTGACCCTGTTTCAAACCCGAACTCCTTCAAAAGCCCCAATGGCAGATTTCCAATACTTCATCCCGATAATTATACTGGTGATCTTGAGGGTATATTAAATTACACTACGATTCTAGATGAAGAACTAAGAGTTTATTTCACAAGAACATTATATGGCACTCGAAAATACGAGCCATATGCATTGAAGCTAAAGATTTATATCCAAGACAGAGCCCTCAATAAGAGCAACATTATAGAGACCAAGGAAGTCATTATAGAACCTTAGATTCTTCTAATACAGTTGAGGAAATTTTTCAGAGTTATATTCGCTCATAATTTCATAAACCGTGTCAAAAACATTTTCGGCGTTAGGCTTCGAAAAGTAGTCCCCGTCGCTAGAGTACGCTGGCCTATGTTCTTGCGCAGCCAAAGTTCTAGGCTGCGAATCTAAATACCGATAACCGTCTTGTTTGTCTAGAACTTGCTGCATCATAAAAGCGGACGCACCCCCGGGCACATCTTCATCAGTGAATAACACTCTGTTCGTTTTCTTTAAAGACTCTACAATAGAATTGTCAATGTCAAATGGCAGTAAGGTTTGAACATCAATGACCTCTGCAGAGATACCGTACTCCTCAAGCTGGTCAGCAGCGTCCAGAACTATCCTACACATCGAGCCATAAGTGACTATCGTAATGTCAGTCCCTGTTCTCAGTACCTCAGGTTGGCCCAAGGGTACCGTATATTCTCCCAAATTGGAGGGCAGTTTTTCCTTCAGCCTATAACCGTTTAATGACTCTATAATCAAAGCAGGATCATCAGACTTCAGCATTGTGTTGTAAAATCCAGCTGCCTGCGTCATGTTTCTTGGAACGATCAGATATATACCTCTTAAACTTCCTAGAATCATTCCTATAGGTGAACCCGAATGCCACATCCCCTCAAGTCGGTGACCGCGTGTTCGAATGATTAAAGGGGCCTTTTGCCCCCCCTTAGTCCGGTAGTGTAGACTTGCTAAATCATCTGAAAGAGTCTGCAATGCAAATAATAGATAGTCTACATATTGAATTTCCGCAATAGGTTTCAAACCTCGCATAGCAAGGCCGATACCTTGACCGATGATTGAGGTTTCTCTAATGCCTGTATCCACAACTCGCAATATTCCATGTTTTTGTTGTAAACCAGCAAACCCCTGATTTACATCGCCTATTACGCCAACGTCTTCTCCAAAAGCAATGATGCGCGGATCATTTTGGATGAGAGCGTCAAAGTTTGCTTGCATAATCTCGCGGCCGTCTACAAGCGGAGAATTATCATCATAGGTCGGGCTTACTTCTTTCACTTTTAGGGCTGCATCTGAAGACTCACTATGAAGATGTGAGCTATAACGCTCGAAATTTTCAGACTTTGTCCTCTCTATCCAATTCCTTAACCTAGATTTAACCTCTACATCCTCATCCTTTAGAATTCTTAAAGATTTTTTTATAGCCTTAATTGAATCACTACGTATTGGAATTAAGGTCTTGTGCAGAGATGTCCTGAGGCTGCTTAGAAGGTCTTTATGTATACTTTGTTGCTCGGCCTCCCCTAGTAATTCAAGTGCTTCCTTAAAATCACTTGTCATCGACTCTACGAAAGAATCCCAGGCTTCCTGTCTAGCATTCTTTACCTTCTCCGTGGCTGCCGATTCTATTTGATCCAGCTCATTTAATGTAGCAATATCGCTTTCTATGATCCACTCCTTGAATTTCTTATTGCAATCATATTCATCTTCCCAATCAAGTCTTTCTTTGGGTTTATACCTTTCATGAGATCCAGATGTGGAGTGCCCAAGTGGCTGTGTAAGTTCATCAACATGCATCAATACGGGTACATGATGGGCTCTTGAAAGATCTACGGCTTTTTTATATGCATTGCAAAGAGCTTCGTAGTCCCATCCCTTTACTTTGATTATTTCTATTCCTCTTTCGTCGGCATCACGTTTAAACCCAGAAAACATTTTAGAGATATCTGTTTTCGTAGTTTGGTATTCTTGAGGTACTGAAATCCCATAACCATCGTCCCAGATAGAGATTATCATTGGAATTTGTAAAACACCCGCCGCATTTACAGCTTCAAAAAAGATCCCCTCAGCTGTCGCGGCATTTCCAATGGTTCCGAAAGCAACTTCGTCACCCTGA
>DASVUU010000105.1:0-4418 GCA_036386935.1 Cytophagaceae bacterium
CATCCAGTTCCCTCTCGACACGGACTGCATTGTCCACACGATTCATGATGGTAAAATCTAGTAAAATTCCATAAGTTCCTTACGACACAAGTTGTCTCATCCATCGCAATAAAACCACCGGATCCTAACATAGATCCACTAGCGAACCCTCCATCAGAAAGAGATTCATAACTCATCAATCTTGGTTCACCGTTAATGGTCTTGTAAAACAATTCTGCTGGTAGAATTGGTACAGACGAACCGCCTGGAACTACAGCCTTTAATCTATGGCCCGCTCTTATCCCTCCACAGTATTCGTCAGAATTCAAAAATTCGTCAACTGGTAAGCCAAGTTCTATTTCATATACACCCGGTTTTTTTATATGACCACAGGCGGAAATAAGTTTAGTACCTGTACTTTTTCCAACGCCAATTTTTGCATATTCTTCGCCACCCATATTAAGAATAGGAACAACCGCTGCTAAAGTCTCAACATTATTTACAACCGTTGGGCAATTATATAAGCCTGAGATCGCAGGAAAAGGGGGCTTTATTCTTGGATTTCCTCGTTTGCCCTCTAATGATTCTATCAAAGCAGTTTCCTCACCACAGATATAGGCACCTGCACCTGAGTGCACATAAATTTCAAGGTTAAAGCCAGTGCCTAAAATATTTTGGCCAAGAAAGCCAGCGTTCTTCGCTTCTTGAATTGCTCTTTCTAAAATTCCGATTATCCAACGATACTCGCCTCTTATATAGATGTAAGTTGAGTTTGACCCTAAAGCAAAACTGGAGCAAATCAATCCCTCAATGAGCATATGAGGAATCTTTTCCATTAAGAACCGGTCTTTGAATGTGCCAGGCTCGCTCTCATCCGCATTGCAGACGAGGTATCTTGGTTTATCTGTCTTTCTATCTAAAAAGCTCCATTTCATTCCGCTAGGAAATCCTGCACCTCCACGCCCTCTAAGTCCAGATTTTTTAACTTCTTCCAGTACTTCATCTGGAGTCAACTTAAAAGCTTTCTCTACAGCCCTGTAGCCACCATTTGATCTATAGGTGTCATAAGAAGCAATACCTGGTATATTTATATGTTCTAATAATAATTTTCTGGCCATAACTAGATACTGTATTTTAAATCAGCATTGAAATCAGGTTTGCCGAATTCCTCAATCATCCTATCAATTTTCTCCTCGGTAAGATGCTCATAATAATATTCACCAACCTGAGCCATGGGAGCATAACCACAAGCACCCAGACATTCTACCGTTTTAATAGTAAACTTTCCATCCGGTGTGGTCTGTCCTTTTTTAATGTTCAGTTTCTTCTCTGTATAATCTATGATGTTCTCTACCCCCAAATGCATGCATGGACCTGTATGGCAAAACTCTATCATACATTTTCCAACTGGTTTTAGATTGTACATGCTATAGAAGGTAGCCACTTCGTATACCTCTATTGGTTCAATTCCTAACAGTGAAGCAACATAATCCATTGCAGGTACACTCAACCAACCTCCAAAATCATGTTGGGCGTGATGCAAAAGTGGTAACAATGCAGACTTTTGCTTTCCCTCAGGATATCTTTTTATGATTTCCTGTACAAGCTTTAATTTCTCTTCTGAAAATCTAATCTCAGATGGTAAAACCTCTTCCATATTTATGAGCAGGTATTAACCTGTAAATGTTTTAAGTTGATGAAAACTAGGCGTCCATTTCACCAGCAATCAAATTGAGGCTACTCATGGTTACTACAGCGTCAGAAAGGAGTGATCCTTTGATCATTTCCTCATAGGCCTGATAATAAATAAAACCTGGTCTCCTGAAGTGCAATCTGAATGGTGTTCTTCCTCCATCACTTACCAAGTAAAAGCCTAATTCGCCATTACCGCCTTCCACACAATGATATACCTCTCCTTTTGGTATATCTACTTCACCCATTATGATTTTAAAATGGTAGATAAGCGCCTCCATGTGATTATACACGTCAGCTTTAGCAGGAAGATAAAACTCTGGCACATGTGCATGATGAGGGCCAGAAGGAAGTTTTTCTAAAGCTTGTTTGATAATACTCAGGCTTTGCCAAATCTCTTCATTACGCACCATGTAACGGTCATAAGTATCACCTTGAGTCCCTACGGGTATATCAAAGTCGAAATCTTGATAAGATGAATAGGGGGTCATCATTCGAACATCATAGTCAACTCCTGCCGCTCTTAAATTCGGACCAGTAAATCCATAATTCAAGGCACGTTCTGCAGAGATTGCGCCTACCCCGATGGTTCGGTCCATGAATATCCTATTCCTATTGAAAAGATTTTCAAACTCACTCCATACCTTAGGAAATTCCTCCAGAAATTGTCTAAGCTTAGCAAAGGCGATGGGGCTGAAATCTCTTTCCATGCCACCTATTCTACCAATGTTTGTTGTAAGCCGAGCTCCGCAAATTTCTTCGAATATGTCGTATATTTTTTCTCTTTGTTGAAATACATAAAGGAAGCCCGTAAAGGCACCTGTATCAACTCCAAGAATGCTATTGCAAATAAGGTGGTCAGATATTCTGGAAAGCTCCATAATAATGACTCGCAAATAATCTACTCTTTTTGGAACCTCAATCCCGGCAAGCTTCTCTACAGTCATGTGCCAACCCATGTTATTAATAGGGGAGGAGCAATAATTCAGCCTATCTGTAAGCGGAGTTATTTGGTTGTAGGGCCTTCTTTCAGCTAATTTTTCGAATGCACGATGAATATAGCCTACAGTAGATACTGCAGAGACTATTTTCTCGCCATCCATTTGAAGAATGTTTTGAAAGACACCATGCGTAGCAGGGTGTGTCGGTCCTAAGTTTAAAGTCGTGAGATTTTCAATTGGCTCACCTACCTCATGATTTGTTTTATTATCTATTTCTGATGTAATCATTGAATATCTCCCGATTTACTTCTGCCAAACATTGTGTCGTCCTTATCGGTGCGGGTGGAATCTTCTAGGGCATATTCTTTACGCATTGGAAAATAGTCCATGTCATCGACATTAAGTATTCTTTTAAGGTTTGGATGGTTTAAGAAATTAATACCAAAAAAATCGAAGGTCTCGCGTTCCATCCAGTTAGCACCAGAAAAAACCGGTGTTGCAGAGTCTACCCAAGCATCCGATTTGGGAAAAAAAGTTTTGAGGCGCAACCTGAAATTCTGCCTCAAGTTATGTAAATGATAAATTGTACCCAATTCTTCATTAGGCTCGGGATAGTGGATGCCGGTAATGTCGGTAAGAAAGGTAAAGCCCATAGAAGGCTCGTTGTACAAAAACCGAAGAACGTCTAAAAGGCTTTCTCTTTTAATAGTGATGGTAAGAAAGCTATAAGGCTCTTCTATAAATAAAATATTCTCACCAAATCTAGTTTGCAATTCACCAACGATGGTCTCTTTCGATATTCCTTCCATTATTCTTTAATGCCGTAAGACTCTAGTAATTTCTTATATTCTGGTGATTCTCTACGTTTCAACGGTTCATTTGCAACCAAATCTTGAATTCTCATAAGACCGTCTAAAATCTGTTCTGGCCTTGGAGGGCAGCCAGGTACATAAACGTCCACAGGAATAATTTTGTCGATGCCCTGAAGGACACTGTATGTGTCGAATATCCCACCGCTTGAGGCACATGCTCCGACGGCAATTACCCAACGTGGTTCTGCCATTTGCTCGTAAACCTGTCTTAAAACAGGTCCCATTTTTTTGGCGATTGTCCCCATGACCATTAGCAAATCAGCTTGTCTCGGCGAAAAACTCGGCCTCTCAGCTCCAAATCTAGCCATATCGTAGTTCGATGCCATGGTTGCCATAAACTCTATCCCACAACAAGATGTAGCAAATGGTAAAGGCCAAATTGAATGTTTACGAGCTAAACCTACAGCCTTATCAAGACTGGTAGCAAAAAAACCGGGTCCTTCGACTCCGGCTGGTGCATCAACAACTTTTACCATAATATAAGGGTTTTATTAATCCCACTCCAGGGCACCTTTTTTAATAACGTATATAAAACCTACCAAGAGAGTGCTCATGAAGAGCAACATCTTGAGAAAGCCATTAATTCCCATTTCAACAGCAAAATCTTTGAAGTTAACAGCCCAAGGATATAAAAAGATTACTTCCACATCAAAAAGAACAAAGAGCGTAGCTACAAGGAAATACTTTATACTGAACTGCATCCTAGCATTTCCTACAGATTCGATACCCGCTTCGAAAACTTCAAGCTTGTTTTTAGTCTTTACCCTGGGACCCAACAACCAACTTGCGATTAATGAAGTTAACACAAATCCTAACGCGACCATGAATTGGATGCCAATAGGAAAGTAGGGGTTCAAAGCATCACCGACTTCGTTCATAAATTTTCTTTAATCTTAATTTGTCGAATGTGACTTTAATTTTAAAAGGATTTTTT